>CAZBKL010000038.1:0-7152 GCA_964492465.1 uncultured archaeon | reverse complement strand
GTATTCTGGCTCCCCAAATTTCTATTTTTTCATGGCGGGTGAGTTTTTATGGGCAGTTGGCTCTGCGTTATACTCGGGTGCGGGAGAAGCTTTTGTTTATGACAGCCTGAAGAAAACGAGGAAGCAGAAACTATCCAAGAAGATTCTTGGAAGAATGGCAAGTTTTGGTTCCATAGGGCTTTTAATAGGCGCCTCATTGGGAAGCATTATCGCTTCCATATGGGGGCTTAGAATGACAATGTTCCTTATTTCAGTTCCTTATGCAATAGCATTTATCGTAGCCCTGAGCTTCCATGAAGTTGTTGTGAGAAGAAAGCCAAAAATCAAAACATATCTTAAGATAATGAGAACTGGAATAGATTTTTTTCTTCAAAAGCCCTGTACTAAAAATACTTGCTATTGATTCGATTTTCATAGGCACTATAATATATTTCATGTTCTGGCTTTACCAGCTTGTGCTCAAGCAGGCAAATGTTGACATAGCATATTTCGGGCTCATAACTTCTGCTTTCCTCCTGCTTGAAATAGTCCTGATGAATAGCTACGGTCCTATTGAAAAAGCTCTTGGTAGCAAGAAGATGCTCATAACCTTGAGCTCTTTTATTGTGGGCTTGATGCTCATAGTATGCGGCATCGTCAATGCCGTGCCTATTGTTATAATTTCCATAGTGCTTTGCATAGGATTCGGGTATTCAAGAGGTCCCCTTTTTTCAAGCTACATGAACAAGCACATAAAATCCTCGGAAAGAGCTACTGTTCTTTCTGCAATAGCAATGATTCAGGGAATTCTGGTTGTGATTTTAAATCCACTAATCGGGCTTGCAGCAGAATGGTCCCTTAATTACACGCTGATAATACTGGGCATTTCTGCGCTCGCGTTCGCATTCATATCAAGATTAAAGGAAGAACACCTGATAGACTAGCCAGAATACCAATAACTTTTTATATTCTGTCAATTATTGTTATATATGCCAATGAAAGTCGCGATTAATGGCTTCGGCCGGATAGGAAGGCTGTTTTTTCGCTCTGCTTTTAATGACAGCGCTTTTACAAGCAGGTTTGAAATAGTTGCTGTCAATGACCTTACAGAACCAAAGACTCTTGCTCACCTGCTGAAATATGATTCTGTTCACGGCGTTTGGCACGCTGACATCAAGGCTGGTGCAAATTCAATTTCTGTTAACGGGAAAGAGATAAAGATTTTTGCAGAAAAAGATCCTGAAAAGCTTCCGTGGAAGGATATGGGAGTAGAGTTGGTTCTGGAATCAACTGGCATTTTCAAGGACAAGGAAGGTGCTGAAAAGCATTTGAAAGCTGGAGCGCGCAAGGTCATTATTTCAGCTCCTGGAAAAGGTCTTGATGCGACAATAGTCCTAGGCGTGAATGAAAACACGCTTGACAAGCAAAAGCACACGCTGATATGCATGGCTTCTTGCACAACAAACTGCCTGGCGCCAATGGCAAAGATTCTTGATGATAATTTCGGGATAAAGCGGGGCTTCATGACAACAATACATGCCTACACAAATGACCAGAATTTGCTTGACCTCACACACAAAGACCTCAGGAGAGCGAGGGCCGCCTGCGTTTCAATAATACCATCAACCACAGGAGCTGCAAAAGCTTTGGGCGAAGTTATTCCTAAGCTTAAGGGCAAGCTTGATGGCTTTGCCATGAGAGTTCCTGTGGCTGACGGCTCTGTAACAGACCTGACAGTTGAGCTTGAAAAAGAAGCTACCAAAGAAGAAATCAACGCTGCTTTCAGGAAAGCAGCTAACGCTGAAATGAAAGGCATATTGGAATATACAGAAGACCCTATTGTTTCTGTTGATATAATACATAACCCGCATTCGTGCATTTTCGACAGCCTAAGCACAATGACAATCGGTGAAAAAAGCAGCTTTGTTAAAGTCGTAGGCTGGTATGACAATGAATGGGGATACTCGTGCCGCCTTGTGGACCTGATGAAATTCATTGCATAGGTTATTGTGATGAAAAAGAAAAAGTTCAATTTTTCTGAATTTACAAGGCTGAATATAATTAAGGCGTTTCTGTTCGCCCTGCTGCTGGTGGCGCTGACTGTTTTTTCCCTAAAGTCTTCTTATCCATGGATATCAGATTTGTTGGTTCTTGCAAACGCAATTCTCAACACGCTGCTGATAATTCTTTGCTACATTCTTGCGTGCGCTGTTGCATGGGTATTTGAAAAGGTGAAGAGCAGATGAATGTTCTGACGCTGGATAACATAGATGTCAATGGAAAGGCTGTTCTTCTTAGGGTTGACATAAATTCCCCTTTTGACGGAAAGATTGTTTCTGACAATGATCGCATAAAAGAGCACTGTGAAACTATAAAATACCTGGCGTCGCAGGATGCGAAGCTTGTGATAATTGCGCACCAGGGACGCAAAGGAGATCCTGATTTCACAAACCTTGAGCAGCACGCTAAGCTGATTGAAAATCACGTTGGAAAGCACGTGGAATTTGTGCCAGATATAACAGGGCCTCTGGCTCTGGAAAAAATAAAATCCCTGCAACCTGGCGAAATTATTCTCCTTGACAATTTGAGGGGTCTTGATGAGGAAACAGCAAAAGTAAGCATTGAGCAGCATGCGCAGTCTAATCTCGTGAAAACTCTTGCGCCGCTATTTGACTATTTTGTGCAGGATGGATTCTCTGTATGTCATCGCGCGCAGGCGAGCGTGGTCGGATTTTCTTATGTGATAAAGGCTGTAGCTGGCAAGGTTCTTGAAAAAGAGCTTTCTGCCCTGGAAAAAATAGAAAGCGACCGGGCTGCAACTTACATACTTGGAGGGGCAAAGCCTGAGGAGAATATCATAGTTCTGAAGCATGCGCTGAAAAATCCGAATAACATAATACTCACAGGAGGCGTCTTCGGGTTGATTTGCCTGGCTGCTGACGGTGTGGAGCTTGGCAAGAATGATGAGAAACTTGATGCAAAGATTATTGAGGAGATGAGGACGCTTATCAACAGCACGCAAATGGTTCTCAATTCTGATTTTGTTGAGGATGGTGGAAGCACAATAACAGTGGAGGAACTTCCTTCTGAAAAGCTTCTTTTGGACATAGGCAACAGGACAGTCAGCACATATGTTGACATCATAAACGACTCCAATGTGATATTTGCAAAGGGCCCTATGGGCAAGTTCGAGGATGAAAAATACATGAACGGCACAAGGGAAATCCTTGAGGCTGTTGCCAATTCTGAAGCTTTCTCGCTGATTGGAGGCGGCAACACCACAGACGCGATTGCAAGGCTGAATATACCAAAAGAAAAGTTTAGCCACGTGAGCCTGTCTGGCGGAGCGCTTCTTGAATTCATAGCAGGCGAGAAGCTACCTGGAATAGAGGCTTTGAAGAAGTGGAAAGAGTGATGTCTTCTCAACTTAATTTATGAAGAATTAATTAATTTTTTTCGCTATTATTTCTGAATCTTCTTGAAAGATCTTGACTCAGATTCAGGGAGCTTCACGAACCTCTTCTCCATTTTCTTCAAGACTTCTGGCAATGTCGTATACTCAAGTTCGTCTTCTCCCAGCAGGTGGGGCTGGAATGGGCCATGCCTTCTCATATAGTCTGAAATCTCATTTGACATCTGGCGAGCGCGGTCAAAGCTCGGGTCGTCAAACATGTCTACAGGCCCTATAAGCTTTCCGTTGCAAAGCTGGAAGCCCAGTGCCACCACCCTTGGTGGGCCGTCAAATCTTCTTGGATGAGAGTCCTTGTTTGAAACAGGCATAATGGGACCATGATGGCTGCCTCTCATGAAACCCGGCACAAGATGAGGGAATGAGAATGGTTCCAGAACCTCGCCCACAGCTGGCAATCCGCTCTGGCATCTTACTATGGCTACAGGGTCATCTTTGCCAACATACTCTCCTGCCATTATGGAAAGCTTTTCTGCTGAAACAGTTGCTGCCGGCTCGCCGTCTTTCTTGAAAACATTCTTTATTACATAGCGGCTTGTTATTCCTATAAGAGCCAGAATATCATACATCTCTTCCGGAGAGTTTAATATTATTTTCTTTGCTTCCTTTATGTCATATATTTCGAATTTAAATCCAACATGAACTTTCGGGTCAATGACAAGACCTGCTGTGCAAAATGGGTCTGCAAACATCCTGAACATAGGAAGGTTCATATAGCATGGTGCTGTCTTGTCTGCCAAAAAAACTATAACAGGCTCGCTCTTTCTTTCTTCAAATTCAAGCTCTGCGACACCAGGACCCATGCCTTTGACATTGCCGGAAAAAGCTGTTGCGAGAATATCCTGACCAGCTCCGTAGAGCTTTAGCTTCTTGGCATGCTCTGTACATTTCATGAAAACATCCCAGGCGAGCCCGTGAACCTGCTTGTTGTCCCTGCCTTTGGTGTGCGTCATTATAAGCTCCAGGTCATCTCCGCAGTTAGTGACATAAAAATCTATGAGAAACTTTGATTTTTTCAGCTCTTTTTTGGCTATTTCTATCAAGTCTGGATGGACTTGGGAATGACCAACATAACTGCCTATGTCAGCCTTAATGACGCTGAGTGTTATCATGAGAATCTGTATATTATTATTTTTCTCTGCTTATAAAACTAATGAAAAACTGCATAAATAAAAGCAGGTGGCATAATATATTCTTTCATGAAACCTGTGGTTATAGTAAACTTCAAGTCATATGAAGAGTCAACTGGCAAAAATGCAATGGAACTGGCAAAAATATGCTCTGGCTTCTCAAAAAAAGCTGACATAATGGTTGCTGTGCAGGCTGCTGACATCTGCCAAATTGCCGAATCTGTTAAAATTCCAGTACTGGCACAGCATGTTGACATTGGCTTTGGGGCTTTTACAGGCTCAATAAACATAAAATCTGTCAAAGAAGCTGGCGCTAGCGGAACATTGATAAACCATGCTGAAAAGAAAATAAGCTCTGATGCCATGAGAAAAGCCATAGAAGAGTGCAGAAAAATCGGGCTGAAGACAGTTGTGTGCGCTGCCAATGAGCAGGAGATGGTAGAGGCTCTGAAAAACGAGCCTGACTTCATAGCATATGAAATACCTGAGCTCATAGGGGGGAATGTTTCCATAACATCAGCAAATCCTGATTCTGTAAGGGATTTTGTAAGGAAAGTTGGCAAAGTCTCCAAACCGCTTTGCGGGGCTGGCGTTAAAACAGGCGAGGACCTGAAAAAAGCTGTTGAACTCGGCACATTCGGAGTCCTGCTTGCCTCAGGAATAACCAAGGCTGCTGATCCTAAGAAAGCTTTGGAAGACCTTTTGAAGCTGATATAAAAGAATCATTCGCATGCCAAACAAATATTATCAACCAAATCGCTTGCCATGAAAGATTGTTTTTTGCTCTTTGCTGCAAGGTCGCCGGCTTTTCCATTTATGTAAGCTGCTCCGCAAGCTGCTGTGAAAGGATCTATGCCTTGGGCGAGCAGGGAGCCGCAAATGCCAGCCAGCGTGTCGCCTGTGCCGCCTTTTGTCATGTATGGATTGCCTGTCTTGTTCAATGCTGTCTGGCAGCTGTCAGAAATTATGTCTGTGCTGCCTTTGAGTATTATTGTGGCATTTACATACATTGCAGACTGCTCTACTGCTGAAATCTTCTGTTTCAGGCTCATTTTGCTGGCGTCTTTTCCTGAAAGAGCAAGGAACTCTCTGATATGAGGAGTCAGGACGAAATTTTCTTTTATCACGCTCTTGTCCTGCGCAACAGCATGAATCGCGTCTGCGTCAATAACAGAGGGGATTTCTATTTTTTTCAAGAAGGTGTTGACCATATCAAGCGTCTGCGGCTCCTTGCCCATCCCGCCTCCTATGACAACTGCTGTCTTGCCCCTGGCAAGCTTGAAAAGCTCTTTCAGGTGCCTTGATGAAATGAAATCGCCGTCAAGCGGGTATGTTATCAAATCCGGGGCATATCCAGCTATGATGTCTGCGGAGCGCCTTGGGGCAGCTATGGTGACCAGATCAACTCCTGTTTTGTACGCAGAAAGCGCGGCAAAAAGAGGTGAGCCGTGATAAAGCTTTGAGCCCCCTATAACAAGCAGGTGCCCAAAATCATATTTATGGCAATCTTTCTTTCGGGGAGGAAATATTTTCTTGAGTATGGATGACGTTATAACAAATGACATGATAGAATATTATAGAGGAGAAATTAAAAGGGGATTCAATATTTATATATCAACACAATTATAATTATCTAATATGGCATTTGACCTCACATTTCCTGTAAGCAGCATGATATCCGGGCTGGTGAACTGCGTTCTTGTCATTGCATCAATACTGCTAGCAGACTATGTGATAAACCACCACATAGAGCTGAAGAACATAGTCATAATGTCAATTGTCGCATATTTCATAGGGCCTATTTTTGCTGATTTGGTTGGTAGTGTATTGCCACTCTATGTGCCTTATCTGATTTCATACATACTGCCACTGCTTTTCTGGATAATAGCAGGTGAAATAATATTGAAGGACTACAGCCTCACTCTGGAGAAAAAAGCAACCATTGCTGCCCTGGGATTCGTAATATTCGTAATAATGAGCTTCCTGCAGTTGCAGATGCTTCTGATAAGCATGATCAGGATGTAGATTTCTGCGTCAATGGCAAGCTAGCCAAAAGCTTATAAGATGTTCAATTTTACCAATAACATATGAAAGATGACAGGGAAACGCCCTTAAAAATTGACATCCAAACCTTCCTTTTTCTTAGAGAAATGCGGAGGCTTGACTTGGAAGATTCTCTTAGACAGAGAAACGCCCTTAAACAGTATAAATTGGGGAATGGCAAGACCCTGGAATTGAGAAATGGTGAACGCCAAGACATAATTAACATATGTTATATGGATAACGCTACTTTTGGAGACATATATAAAATCGGGGACGAAGATATTTTGAGGGTTACGTCCTTTTCTGATTCTCCCTTAGAGCCAGTAGGATTTTATGTTGTAAGGAATTTTCCTGATTACAAATCTATTGCTGATATTTTTGACAACTCATGTAGTAAACCTATGGTTGGCGAAGGGTTCGTTCTTTATGTTTCTAAAAATTACAGGCGACAAAAATTAGGCTCTATTTTAACTGCAATTTCTGCTCTTGATATAATAAATGATCCGGACAATGATTTTTTGAAATTTAAAG
>CAZBKL010000037.1:0-7163 GCA_964492465.1 uncultured archaeon | reverse complement strand
GTCAGGTTCTCAGCATTTTCCCTTCCCCTTACAAAAATGAAGGCATCTTCTGAAGTGCCTATTATCATTCTCGCGTCCCCTGAATAGGACTTCTCAAAGCCACCTGATTGAATATAAGGGGCCCTGTCTTCTATGATTTTCATTGCGATTGAAAAGACAGCCATTGACAAAAAAAGTATTCCGCATGCCAGTATTATCTTCGTCTTGAGGCTGATGTTCTGGATGCCTTTCATCTAAACCACTTAAAATTTGGTTACAAAATCAATTAGCTCCTTTTTTTCCATTTTTCTAAGCTCCTTCTCGCTTTTTACAGGTATATCTTGCCCAAATTCTGTATATTCGTCCGGAACCACGAGAAGGACAGGCTTCCTGGAAATTTCAAAGAACTTTTCAAGGTCGGTGTATTTTCTTTCCATGTTTTCCGAGGCAATTTCCGCAAATAAAATTTCACCGCTTTTTGCTATCATATTCAACGGGGCTTTGTGGACCGGTGATGTGGTGAAGCCCTTTTCCTCGAAAAGCAGGGACATTTTCTTTTCCTCTTTTGAAAGCGGAGAAGAAGAGTACACGGGCTCAGGAAGGGAAAACGACATTCTTTTGAAAGTATCTGCTTTCAATGCACGATTCACATCTTTTGCCATTTCAAAAACCATTTTCATGCTCCTTTTTTCGTGCTCATATATGCTTTTTTTGGTTGTGCCGACCATCTCTGCTAGATTTTCCTGGGTGATTTTTCTGGATTTCCTGCAATTTCTCAGCATTTCACAATCTATCTCCACAAAAAGGCCCCCTCTCCTGCTGTAAACCTGCGGTAGGTCGTCTTCAAGAATATCCTCAAAAGTGGGGTGATTGAAAGCTGAAATTCCAAACCTCTCGTAGATTATGCCGTCAGAAAGGCGCTCATGATTTGTATGAGAGCCTACCAAGCCCGCAAACGAGCCCAATGCAGAAGACAATATTTTCATGCTGTTTGCATGCTCCTGCTGAAAGCCGTCTATGTTTGTCATGACCTTCAGAAGAATCATCTGCTTTCTGGACTTTCTCGCTATTATGTCAAAACAGAGGTTTTGGTACACGCAAGTTTCATAGTCATGCCTTCCAAGGATTTTGCAAACGCCGCCCAGCAGTTCGGTTTTCTGAAGCATAAATATTTTAACCCCACTATCTTTAAAATATCCAACTAAACAATAACGGGCCGGTAGCTTAGCCTGGCACATTTCCTTCGCAGATGGAGGGATGCCGGATAGAGCGCCAATAGCAGCAATGCATTTGCGCTTGCGCATGTCTTATAAGGCACTAAGCATAGCTGAAGACAGCTGGAAGTCGTGAGTTCGAATCTCATCCGGCCCATAATAATTTTCTTAGAGTGATTGAATGAGAGAGCATCCAATAGAAATAAACGGCAGCTTATACATGCTGAAAATACATTTTGAGAATCGCAGATATTCAAGGGCATCTGTCAGCAAAACTTCCATTAACATAAGGATACCTGATTTCATGCCAGAGCAATGGAAAAAAGCAGAGGCAGAGAAGCTGAAAAAATGGGCATTTAATAAGATATCAGAAAATCCCCGCAGATTCGGCAATGAAAAAGGCAGGAAATATCAAAGCGGAGATGAAATCCGTATATTCGGCATGCCATATAGTTTGGATATAAAGGAGGAAAAAAGAAAGAAATGCTTTGCCGGTATTTATGGCAGCGTAATTAAAATACGTTTGCCAGAAGGCGCTGAAAAGCAGAATGGAATGGTTATGAGCAGGCTGATTTCCAAGGCTATGCTGCCGCGAATAGAAGACAGGGTTCGTCAGCTAAATGGTATTCATTTCAAAATACCAATAAAATCATTCAGGCTGAAAAACAACAAATCCATATGGGGCAGCTGCTCCCCAAGAGGCGAAATCACGTTTGCTACAAAGCTGCTGCTTGCCCCAAAGGGCATCATAGACTATGTCATAATACACGAGCTTGCGCACATGAAAGAGCGCAACCACTCGAAGCGGTTCTGGAGCTTGGTTGGTACCGCGCTCCCTGACTACAAAGAGCGCAGGAAGTGGCTCAGAAAGAGCAGCAGCATGTGCAGGTTCTGATTTAATTCTTTATTTTCATAATAATGTCATGAAAATCGTAATCAAGATTGGCGGCTCAGTAGCAATAGGCGAATACGGGCCAAATCCAGAATATTTTTCAAGGCTGGTCCCTGTTCTCAAAGAAATTTCTAAAGAGAATCAGCTTATTGTTTCCATAGGCGGAGGCAAGCTGATGAGAAAATACCAGCAGCAGATAAAGAATACAGGGCTTTCAAATGATGAAATGGAGTGGTGCTTCATAGACCTGGTAAGGGCAAATGTCCATTTTCTTTCAGCCCTGCTTAAAACAAAGCCACTTTTCAGCCTGGAAGAAATTTCAAGCAAGACCTCTGGCGTCATTGGAGGAATTTGCCCTGGCCGCAGCACAGATGCAAATGCAGCTCTTGCCGCAGCCAGAATCAAAGCAGACATGATAATCAAACTCACAGATGTTGACGGAATCTATGAAAAAGATCCAAAATATTTCCCAGATGCCAAGAAACTTGATAAAATCTCATTGAAAGATATAATGAAATACGCCACTGACGGAAAGCCAGGCGATTATGGCATTTTTGACAAGATTGCACTGAATACCATAAAGAAGCACAAAATAAAGGCAGTGATAATAAGCGGCAACGAGCCAAAGAATATTCTGAAAGCCCTGAAAGGCGAGAGGATTGGAACCGTTATAGAATAATAATGTAATTTATAAGTTATTCAAGAAATTCTATTTATGGGCTCGTGGTCTAGCGGTTAAGTTTCCGCAAATGACGTCGCTCTCACACGGCGAAGGTCGGGAGTTCAAATCTCCCCGGGCCCATATTTCGGACCTGGTAATTTTGAAATAGTTCGCAGAGAGGGATGATGCTGTTTATACGATAATCTTCTGTTTTAGTATTCCCTCCAGGCGTATCCGCACTTTATGCACTTGAAGAACTGGGTTGGCGGCTCGTCTGCTGAGCGGGTCTGGCGCAGGAAATAGTATGCCTTTATGTGCTCGCATTTGGGGCACATTTTTTCTGTGACAGGCAGTTCCACAGAGTCGTCGCTCATGGTCACTATTTTCTCTTTCTTGCACTCGTCTGTTATTTTGAAGTTCTTTATGTCCCTCTTCTCCGAATGCCCGCATTTCCTGCATTTGATCAGCGTATGGCTCGCCTTTTTTTCAGGCACCATCATGCTGCCGCATTTCTTGCAAGTTTCTATCATATGAATCACTTCACACCGGGACTTTATGCCCGATACAAGAACATCAACATATTATGGGCAAAACCTTTATAAATATTTAAAACGGGCTTTACAAGATGATATTATGATAAAAGTTTCTGCTCCAGGCAATCTGTTTTTTTTAGGCGAACACGCAGTTGTTTATGGATATCCTTCCATAAACGCTGCTGTTAACAGGAGAACTTACGTTGAGCTGAAAGAGCGTTCAGATGATAGCGTAATTGTGAAATCCGAAATTTTTGGCGAAGCAACCGCAATTAATGACAGCGGATTAAAAGGCGACAAGTGCTGGAAGCCCGAGCTAAATCCTGTAATGGACATCATCGGCTATTCGTTTAATGAGTTCGGCATAAAAGGCGGAATTAGCTTGGAAATAAATTCAGACATACCTATTGAATCTGGCATGAGCAGCTCAACTGCTGTTCTGGCAGCTGTCTTCAAGGCTCTTGTTGAACTCTCAGGAAAGAAGATAAAAAACGAGAAATTCTTTGACCACATCTATCCATTTCAGGTCATCGTACATGGCGGAAAAGCTTCTGGGAGCGAAATAATATCATCTGCCATAGGGGGCTTTAACAAGATACAAAAAAATGATGGGAATATAAAATGGAAGAACCTTGGAAAGCATGAATTTTCAATTGTTGTTGGCAATACAAAAGTAAGGGCGCCAACAGCCTTGACAGTCGGCAACCACATACCGAGCCTCATGAAGCGCGATAGGGCTCTTGTTGAAAGCAATTTTGCCAAAATCGGGCGCCTAGTTTCTTCTGCAAAGTCTGCTATTATGAAAGACGACATAGAAAAGCTTGGGATTCTGATAAACAAGAACCAGAAAATTCTCAGCAAGCTTATGCTTTCTCACCCTAAGCTTGATGACTGCATTTCCGAAGCCCTGAGTGCTGGAGCGCTTGGTGCAAAGCTTTCTGGCGGAGGCTGGGGTGGTGTCATGTTCGCTTTGTGCAAAAAATCTGGCGTGGAGCACGTTGCCCGTGCAATAGAATCCACAGGCTCTGAAGCCATAATAACAGAGCTCGGCGCAGAGGGCGCAAGGGTGGAAAAATAATGACTGTTCTCATAAATTTCAAGATATGCGACAATTCAAGGGATTGCAATGGCATGAAAGTATGCCCGACAGGCGCATTTTACTGGAATGAGAAGAATAAAACAATAGCAATTGATAATGCAAAGTGCGTAAGCTGCGGAAAATGCGAAGAGTCCTGCCAGGTTGGCGCAATAAGGGTTGCAAAAAATAAAGAAGAATATAGAAAAATAAAAAAGGAGATTGACAAAGACCCGAGAAAAGTTTCTGACCTTTTCATAGACAGGTATGGCGCAGAACCTGTCGAGCCAGCTTTTAAAACACCCAAAGAAAAATTTGATGCGCATCTAAATGGTCCTGTCAAGCCAGTTGTCTTTGAGATGTTCAACAACGAGTCAATACAATGCCTACTTTATTCCATACCCATAAAGAATCTGTTCAGGGACTTTGACATAGTTTTCAGAAAAGTCAAAGTCGATGATTCTTTGACGATGAGATACGAAATAAAGCAGCTTCCTGCCTTGCTCTTCTTCAATAATGGAAAGTTGTTCGGAAAGATAGAAGGATATTTTGAAGCAGGGCGCGAGGAAGAATTGAAGAAAGAAATAGGCAGAATCATGTCAAAGATGAAAAAATGAAATTATTTTTAAGCATAGAAGCCAATTATTGTTCATGGTTCATGTTTCTTCTCCAGGCAAGCTCATGATATCAGGCGAATGGGCTATAATGGAGCCCGGAAACCCGTGCATAGTAGTTGCTGTTAACCGCAGGGTTCACGCAAGGCTGGAGGAGTCCTCTGGGATAAATATAATCATGAAAGATTTCGGAATCAGCGCTGAATCAGAATTTGACGGCAATAAGCTTGTTTTCAAGAGCAAGGTGACAGAAGAGGATTTTGATAAGCTGGTTTTCATTCAGGCATCAATAGAGACGGCGCTGAAATATATCAAAGAGGCTGGAAAAAAGGAAAAAAATTTCAGGATAGAAACCTGGAAGGAGCCTGATACTTACAAGGAGGATGAAGACAGGATAGGATTTGGCTATTTTGCCTCGACAATTGTCTCTGTGGTAGCTGGGATAATGAAGTTTCATGGTTTCAGCATAAATGACCAAAAAGGCAAAGAGCTCATATTCAAGCTTTCTGTTATTGCATATTATTCAACTCCTGGCCACGGAGGCTCTGCCTATAACATAGCAGCTTCTGCTTATGGAAATGCCATTGTTTACAGAAGATTTGACGGCGAGTGGTTCAAGCCAGAACTTAATCAGATAGAAAACAGGAAGTCTGATATAAAGACTCTGGTTGGAAAAAACTGGCCAGGGCTTTACATAAAGGAGATTTCCTTGCCATATGATATGCAGCTTTGCGTAGCATGGACAGGATCCCCTGCTTCAACGCGCTCCATGGTAAAGCAGATGATGAGCTTCAAGAAGCAGAACCCAATGGGATACAGCATGCTCATGAGCCAGATAAGGAATACCACAGATTACCTGATAACTTATCTTAGAAACGGCGACAAGATGAATATAATTGAAATTCTGAAAAAGAACCAGGAATACCTGAAGGAGCTTGGAGTGAAAAGCGGTGTGGAAACAGAAACACCTGCGTTGCGGAAGCTGGCATGGATTGCTTCCAAGAACGGCTGCGCAGGAAAGCAGAGCGGAGCTGGGCGGGGGAATTATGGAATTGCGATATGCTTTGAAAAGGAGGCTGCTGAAAAAGTTAAGAGCCAGTGGCTTGCTTCTGGCATAACTCCTGTTGATTTAAGCATTGACAAAGAAGGATTGAGGGAAGAAAAATGAGAGATTTTATAAAAAAGCTGGAAAATGCAGGAATGCTGAAAGAAGAGCTTTCAACAGACCCGAAACTTGAGTTAACAGAAAAGCTGAAAAACAATTACCAGTCTCTCCTGTTCAAGAATGCCAGGGGCTACAAGAACTTCCGCATGGCAGCAAATCTAATAACAACCAGGAAGCATCTTGCCATCGGGCTGGATTGCAAAGAGGGCGATCTCATAGGAAAGATAAACAAGGCAATTGAAAGCCCAAAGAAATGCAAAGCTGTTGGAAAGGCTGCTTTTATGGAAAGGGAATGTTCTCTTGATGATTTGCCAATACCAACTTATTTCAAGACAGACGGCGGCCCATACATAACTTCTGCTGTGGTCATTGCCAAGGATTCAGAATACGGGCAGAATGTGGCTTTTCACAGGATGATGAAGCGCAAAGACCATCTTGTCATAAGGTTGTTGCCAAGGCACACATGGGAATTTTACCAGAGAGCTAAGAAAAGCCTGGATATAGTAATATGCATAGGATGTTCGCCTGAGGTTTTGGTTGCAGCCGCGATCAACACAAATATCGGCGTAAATGAGCTGGAAATTGCATCGGCACTGTCGCAAAAGCAGCTTGAAGTTTTTGAGCTTAATGGCATGCAGGTTCCCTCTTCTTCTGAGATAGTTATTGAAGCTACTATAACAGATGACATGGAAGACGAGGGGCCTTTTGTTGACATCACAAGGACTTTTGATTATATGAGAAAGCAGCCTGTTGTAAAAATTAAAAAAATACACTGCCGCAAAGATCCGATTTTTCATGCCCTGCTTCCAGGAGGATATGAGCACGGAGCTGTCTGGAAAATATCAACAGAAGCTGCAATCTATAACATAGTCAATAAAGTTTGTGACTGCAGGGACGCTTTCCTGAGCTTTGGCGGATGCTCCAGGCTTCATGGCATTGTGCAGATAAGGAAGAAAAAGCCAGATGACGGCATCAAAGCAATAGAAGCTGCTTTTGAAGCGCACAAGAGCATGAAACATGTTTTTGTTGT
>CAZBKL010000036.1:0-7238 GCA_964492465.1 uncultured archaeon | reverse complement strand
TTAACGAGCGCTGATATTGCAACAGACAACGGAAGCTCTTTCATAAGAAAGAGATGCTGCCATAATTTTAAATGGGTTTTTCACATCTAATTATTATGGAAGTTTTCGAATGCATAAAGGCGCGAAGGTCAGTCAGAAGTTTCTCGCCAAACACTGTTCCAGATGACGCCCTGGCAAAAATCCTTGAAGCTGCCACATGGGCTCCTTCTTCAGGCAACCTGCAGAACTGGGAGTTTGTGGTTGTGAAAGAACAGGAAGCCAAAAACCAGATAGCCAGAAGCTGCCAGCAGGGTTTCATAGCAACAGCGCCAGTTGTGATTGTCGTTTGCTCTAACAATCAGAAGGTCAGCAATTATGGCAGGCGCGGAGAGGAATTCTACGCAGTGCAAAACACAGCTGCCTCAATCCAGAATATGCTGCTGGCTGCTCATGCGCTTGGCATTGGAACATGCTGGGTAGGTGCTTTTGATGAAGCCCATCTGAGCTTATTGATTGGATTGCCAAATCATGTTAAGGCTGTTGCCGTCATACCCATGGGATATCCTGCAGAAAAGCCAAGAATTCCTCCAAGGGAGCCTTCTGAAAACCTTGTTCATTTGAATAAATATTGAAAAAATGAAATATAATCCATGACTTTGGTTCTCGGCATTGATGAATCCGGGAGAGGCCCGGTAATAGGCCCGCTTGTGATATGCGGCTATATGATTAATGAATCAAAAACAGCCAAGCTCAAGGCTCTTGGCGCCCGCGATTCAAAACTGCTCTCGGACGAGCAGAGACGAAGGCTTGAGCCAAAGCTCAAAAAAATGGCAAAGGATTTTGCTTTTCAGATAACAACAGCAAAGGAGATAGACAACCTGAGAAAAAGGAAAAACCTGAACAAGATAGAGATAGAAGCAATGCAAAGGCTGATAAACTTGCTGAAGCCTGAAAAGGCCATAATTGATTCGCCAGAGACCAACACGAAGAAGTTCGCTGAGAAGATGAGAAGCGGCCTGGATAACAAGGAACTGCACATAATATGCGAAAACTATGCTGACAAGAAATATCCTGTTGTCAGCGCAGCTTCCATATTAGCCAAGGTTCTCAGGGACAATATGGTTGAAAAAATAAAGAAAGAAGCTGGCTTTGATTTTGGAACAGGGTATTCGCACGACGAGCAGACAACAGGATTCCTGAAGAAGCTTTACGCAGAGCATAAAGCCTTTCCTGACTGGGTAAGGCACAGCTGGATAACAACGAAAGTGATAATACGCGACCACAAGGCAAAGCGCGGGCAGAAAAAGATGAATGATTTCATTGATTAGGGCATGACATCAAATCATCTAGTCCTGAAATTCAATTTTCTCAAAAAGCCAAGGTTAAACCTCTGTTTTGGGCGGCCGACAAGCTCCAGAAATCCAAATCCAGATACCTTGCGGCTTTTGACTGTCCCTGAAATTTTCATAGGCCCTTCCCAATATTTAATTGCCCCGAATGAGAGCTCCTGGTTTTTCATAAGGGGTTTAGCCTTTAGAAATATCTGGCGCTCAGGTATTTCCACTTTCCATTCCAGCGGATAGGCAACCCTGGTTTTCGGGCTTTGCCATGCTCTGCCATCAGGCTCTATAATAATGTTATGGAAAGTTTCCTGCTTGTTGTTGGGATAGGATATAGTAGCCATTCTCGTTTTTTTCTTTGTGCCGTCATACTCAAAACAGACAATTTCCAGATTATTGCTTAGCTGGATAGAAAGCCAGTTCCACTTGTTGGTGCTTGTGACATTTGCCCACTGGTGGTCAAACCAGGATTTGCCTTTGACAGGAATTGCCTTTCCATTAAGGTTGATGAAGCCCTTTGTCTGCAGGCTGGAAAGAGAATAGCAATAGGATTTTTCCGGCTTAAGGTCCATAAAACCAGAGCCACCCTCAAGCAGCGGTTTCTTTCTTGAGAGCATTTCCAGCTCAATCTGCTCTGTTTTCAGCATATGCCTGAACTTCTGGATCTCTGTTATTTCTGAATTCACATAGCCCGCCAGGCATAGCGGATTCGTGTAATTTATGAAAAGAAGGGGCTTTTTGAAGCTGTCTTTCGAAACCAGGGAAACATAGTTCACCTGCGGGTAGCTCTTTCCTGTTTTTATGTCTGAAATTATGCTGTGCGAGAAGAAAGCATATTTCAAAGGAATTTTTCTGGGAATGGGAAAAAAATCCTTGATTCTTGCTTTGAACAAGCAGTTCATGTAAGCGTATTTCCTGCCATTTGCAGCAGCAAGATGGCCGTTAAAATACCACCACTCTATTGAGCAGTCATGCGCCTGCCCGTCTTTGGGAAAGCTGACTTTTTTCATAATTTTAATACACGAGAAGATTGATAAAACTTTTTAAGCAATAAAATCAAAATAAAGAACTAGTAAAAAGGCATTTTGATTGCAGGAAAGGGTTTTCATGGCACTGAAACTTGTTCTTCTGGGACCTCCGGGTTCAGGAAAAGGCACATATGGATTTGAGATTTCCAGGAAGTATGGCATACCGATACTGAGCACAGGGCACATGTATAGGGAGGAGGTTGCCAAAGGCTCTGCGCTTGGAAAAAAGGTCAATCCTATAATGGAAGCTGGAAAGCTTGTTCCTGACGAGATAACAATAAAAATGATGGACAACCGCCTCAGGCAGAAAGACGCCAGGAAGGGATATGTCATGGACGGCTATCCGAGGTCCATTGCCCAGGCAGAAGCTCTTGACAAGACAGCAACGCCGAATCTCGTGATAAACCTTGTCATACCAAAAGAGCTTTTATTGGAAAAAATGCTTGCCAGGAGAACCTGCCCCAAGTGCGGCGAAATGTACAACGTAGCTGACATAAGAAAGACCATAGGCGGAAAAAAATACATATTGCCGCCTGTTCTTCCAAAGAAACCTGGCATATGCGACAAGTGCGGCTCAAAGCTTATACAGCGAAGCGACGAAACACCTGAAATAATTAACAAGAGGTTCAGCACATATGAGGAGCAGAGCGCTCCTTTGATAGAATACTATGAAAGCGAAGCCCTGCTCAAGAACTTCAATGTGATTGGCGGAAAGAGCATAATGGTGCCCAAGATTCTCGAACTCATAGAAGAAGAAATGGCTGAGAACGGGTAGAATATAATTTCTGAGACATTTTTATTATCTATTTCTTAGCCTGCTCTTTCAGGTCTTTTATGTCTTCTATAATCTTCTTTCCAGCTGTTTCCAGAGCCTTTCTAGGATCAGCAGCTTTCACGACAATGTTCGGGTTCTTCAGGTAAGGATGCTCCCTGAAGGCGCCGGCGAATTTCACGCCCTTGACATTCCACAGCTGCTCTGAAACCAGGTTTGTTAGCGTGGTGTCGTCTGACTCAACAACTATGCTGTCAGATTCCTCTTTAACGATTTTTATCATTGCCAGCCACCGATTAACATAATTTAATGGGCAGATGGGTTTTTATAGGTTTGTTTTACTTATTTTTTAGGTCATATGTTTGAAAACATAACAACAATACTTTTGGATTTGGACGGCCTTATGGTTTATACAGCAGAGGAATACCGCTTTTATTTGATGGGTGAAATATTAAGTAGATTTGACATATCATCTGATATTTCATCTATCAACGAATTCTGGTTTGCGTCAGGGGGCCAAAACAGGGATGATATAATAAGAAAGAACTTTGGGGTTGAGCCTATAATTTTTTGGAGGACCTTTGAAGAGCTGGACACCCCTGAAAAAAGATACCCATACTTAGGGATATATGACGATACTTTTCGTGTCAAAGAGCTTTTTTATAATGGTTATTTGGTGGGTATAGTAACAGGTTCGTCGCCAAATGTACTTGAGATGAAGATTGACCGTTTAACAAGTTATTTAGGAATAAAAAAATTTGATTCTGTTATATCTGCACACCCACTTAGAGGGATTAAACAAAAACCTGATCCAGAAGGAATTGAAATATGTCTCAAGGAGCTTGATTCCTCTCCCGAGGAAGCCGTATATATCGGCGATGGGGATGAAGATGCATTAGCTTCAAGGAATGCCAGATTATATTCTGATATCATAGTTAACAGGGGAAACGGTTCAAACAGATTGAAACCTACTGTTGAAATAGGAAATTTACATGAATTAAGAGGAGTTCTGAATTATTGAAATCTACCCGTAAAACTCCAGGAAGTCTGCGACATTCATGACAGGCTTGTCAAAGTGGTCCTCAGCCAGCCTTGGGCAGGCTGTGTTTATGAAGAAGTCTATTTTCAGTCCCATAAGTCGCTCATTGGTTATGCAGTCCAATATCAATACATGGGTTTTCTTGCCGGTCCTTTCAATTCTTTTCTTCAGGTGCTCGAATTCATGGAAGAACTGCCCGTGCTTGCTTGAAAGCAGAATGCCGATATTTTCAGATGCACGGAATTTCTCTATTTTGGCGTATTTTATCCTATGCTCCCTCTCCGCGTCCTTGATGTCAAAAATCTCAACCTGGTTCTTCTCAAGGTCGAGGAAATAGACAGGGCGGTGGGTTTTCAGGCCGCTTGGATGAAATTTTCCTGTGCCGACAAATAGGAAGCAGTCAACGCGGTTGTCTATGTTCTTGGCTGATTCTACATTGCATCCAAGAATCTCGCCGCCAATAACAGGGCTTTTCCCCAAAGCCATGAGGTCTTTTGCAACGCCTTCCATCAAATGGGAATAGTTTACAGTAGAGACCACGCCAATTCGATGCTCTTTTATCTTGGCAAGCTGTTTTTTATCATAGGCAGCTTCAAGCTCTAATGGTATGAATAAAACAGGAATGCTGCTCTTAATTTCTTTGTAAAATCTCTTGTGCCCTACATGAACTATCAGGCTTGCATTGACCATATGGGCTTCCTTTTCCCTGATGTCGCATGCCCCATAGCAAGGGTCGTTTGATAATATGACAGAATAACCAACTTTTTCCAACTCATATGCTATCTCAACTGCATGAATTTTCAGTCCTTCAGGCAGCTGAAGAAGCAGCTTAGACCCGCTTTTTGCCTTTGCTGAAACCATCTCTGCTATTTTCTGCCTGCTTATCATTATTCGTATAATTGACAGGAAGACAATAAAAACGTTTTTATGCAGGATTGATACATCATATTATGGACAACCGGGAAATAAAGGCACTTGTCATCAAGACAGTTGTTTTTTCCCTGGTCGGAGCATGGTTTCTGTTTCTCACGCCAAATGCGGGGATTTTAACATATGCTACACTACTGATACTAGCATCAATCTGGTTTGTATATGAAACGCTGAAACAAAAAAAGTCACACCTGATAAAATATGCTATTCTTCTTGGATTGTTTCTAATGATTTTTGATTTCATTGTTGAGAACCTGGGCTTCTTTTCAGGGCTTTGGACAAGCCCGCACAGCATTTACTCAGTCATATCTGTGCCAATTGAAATAATTTTCCTGACGTTCATAGGCGGATATTCCTGGAGCATGCACCTGCCCCCGAAGTTCGACAGTGTTTACATGATTTTCGAGTCCCTGATTTTCGGTTTTTTTGGCGCACTTGGAGAATACCTACTCATATTGAACGGAATGATGGTTTATACAAACGGCTGGACATCTTTCCACGCCTTTGCCGGGTATTTCATAACATGGCTGATTTTGTTCTTTGTGTGGTACCAAGTCATAAGAAAATTGAAATTATAATGAATCTCCTGCTCTGAAGTGAGCCCTGAGGGATTCGAACCCTCGACACCCGGCTTAAAAGGCCGGCGCTCTACCAGGCTGAGCTAAGGGCCCTGGCTGTAAGTTTTATGGAATTTAGAATATTAATTGGTTAGTTTATTAAGATGAAATTCTGAATTTCACAAGCTTATATAATTTGTGACAAAACTAATCCGCATGACATCGGGAGATATTGAAAGTCTTTTGGAAAGCAAAGGGTATGAGCGTTTAAAAGGGGGAGAGATTGTTGTAAATAGGCAAACAATTAAATTTAAACCGCATGATACTAAACTGAACATCTGGATAGGCGGGAAAAGCTACA
Source organism: uncultured archaeon (assembly GCA_964492465.1). Lineage (GTDB taxonomy): Archaea > Aenigmatarchaeota > Aenigmatarchaeia > GW2011-AR5 > JAHLMP01 > CAZBKL01. The sequence continues at coordinate 1,232 of CAZBKL010000036.1, read as the reverse complement.
CATTATCACCTTTTATTGGCTCGATTGTATCATGTTTCGGCGGGGAGTTACACCCAACAGGAGCCGGCAATATGGCATCTCTTCGTGATGATGTTGAAAAAAGCATTGCAGATGGACCCTTGCCAGTTGCGGTTTTTTATAAAGAAACTATTTTCATCAAAAAAGGCCTTTTGGCTTATTCGGGATAAAATTTAAATTTAAGCTTAGGCATTTAACCAATATCTATGAAAAAGGAAATTGAGGAAAAAATAAGGAAATTCTGGAGCGAGCACAATATTTACCAGAAAGTCAAAGAAATGGGAACTGGAAAGCAGAAATTCTACTTCCTGGACGGCCCGCCATATGCGACAGGATACATACACTTGGGCACGGCGCTGAACAAGGTCCTGAAAGACAATTACCTCAGGTTCTTCAGGATGAGGGGATTTGACGTCTGGGACCAGCCAGGATATGACACGCATGGATTGCCGATAGAGAACAAAGTCGAGAAAAAATTTGGCTTCAAGTCAAAATCTGACATAGAAAAGTTTGGAATTGAGAACTTTACCAAAGAATGCAGGAAGTTCGCAACAGAGTTCATAGGAATTATGAACAGCCAGTTTGAAAACCTCGGGGTATGGATGGACTGGCAAAATCCTTACCTGACATTGACAAATGACTACATAGAAAGCGCCTGGTTCACGTTCAAGGCTGGCTTTGACAAAGGGCTTCTCTACCAGGGGCTTTATCCTGTTCATGTTTGTCCGCACTGCGAAACAGCAGTTGCTTACAACGAAATTGAATACACAAAATCAACAGACCCTTCCATATTTGTGAAATTCCCTGTAAAGAACAGCAAAAATGAGTTTCTCCTTATATGGACCACAACTCCATGGACGCTTCCAGGCAATACAGGGATAATGGCTAATCCTTCTGCAGATTATGTGAAAGTCAATGCTGGCGGGCAGCTCATAATTCTCGCTGAGCCCAGGCTTCATGCAGTCATGGAAACAGCTGGAATAATAGATTATCAGGTTATTGAAAAATTCAAAGGCAAGCAGCTTCTTGGCGTTGAATATGAGCACCCGCTTTCAGACATATTCACTTTCCAGAAAAACCTGAAAAACGCCCACAGGGTTGTGCTTTCAGAGCAGTATGTCAGCATGGAAGACGGAACAGGCTTGGTGCATACAGCTCCTGGCCATGGAAAAGAGGATTTCAAAGTGGGCTCTTAATTTGGACTGCCAGCGATC
>CAZBKL010000035.1:0-7440 GCA_964492465.1 uncultured archaeon | reverse complement strand
AACTGCCCATAAAACCTCACCCGCCATGAAAACATAGAAATCTGGGGAGCCATAATACACAAAAGCCCCGATTACAATAGCAAATGACGAGAGTGCCATGATTTTCTTTCTCCCTAAATAATCTGCAAGAGCGCCTGTTGGTATCTGAAGGACTAATACCCAGAACATGTACCAGGATTCAAGCAGCATCACCTGAAAAAATGTTATGCCGCCCCAATCCATCAAAAAGGGCACCATGACTCCTATTGAAAAAGACAAGCCGGCAAGAAACCTAAACAAATACATTTTCCAGATGTTTCCGCCATAGCCTGACGATGAAAATGTCATTATATTGATTGGATTTTCCTTTATAAAAATTTGCGCTATAAAAATCGTTTTTATTCCACCCCTGCCATAGTAATACCATGCGCATAGGTTACTTTGTCTGGGAATTTCCGCCGCGCCTTGTGGGCGGGCTCGGTACTTACGCAAAGGACATGACTGGCATATTCAGGAAGCTCGGGCACGATATTTCTGTTTTCACTCTGAATCCAGGAGACCTGAAGACAAGCGAGGAAATTAACGGAATCTTTATTCACCGCCCGAAGACAGTGCAGGCATTTGACATACTGCCTCTTGTGGTGAGCGAGGAGCTTCGCAAGTGGGGAAGCAATCTCCAGTTCTTCAACGAGATTTTGTCTTACAATTTCCTGTCAGCTTCAAAATTCATAAACCAGGTGGCAGTTGAGAAGAAATATGACATGGTTGCAATTCATGACTGGCTTTCTGCCATGTCCGGCTTGATGATAAAGGACAGCATGAAAATGCCCCTTGTTTTTCATATTCATTCGACAGAAGTCCAGAGAGCAGGCGGAGGCTCGAAAACCATAAGGGAGCTTGAGAACAAGATGATTGAAAAAGCAGACCTTGTGATAACAGTTTCATATTCAATGAAAGAGCATCTCACTTCGCTTGGCTGCCCCAGGGATAAAATAAGGGTTGTATGGAACGGCTGCGATTCTGAAGCATACAGGATAGAAAAAGCAGACCCTGAATTGAAAGAATCCATGAAAAAAAGATTCGGAATCAAGAACGAGAAAGTCGTGCTGTTCATTGGTCGCCTTACATATATCAAGGGTGTCGAAAACCTGATTCTAGGATTCCCTTCTGTGCTCAGGGAATTTCCTGACACAAGACTTGTCATAATAGGAAAAGGCGAGCAGTATAACGAACTTGTGGATATGTGCAAGCGCCTGAATATATCTGATAAAGTGAGCATAATATCAGATTTCATCTCAGAGCCTGAGCGCATAGCAAGCTACGCTCTTTCAGATGTTTGCGTGTTCCCTTCTATCAGCGAGCCTTTCGGAATTGTCAGCCTCGAGGCAATGTCCATGAAAAAGCCCCTTGTTGTCGGTGCCAGCGGAATAAACGGATTCAAGGAGCAGGTTATCCCGACAGGAGACGAGCAGTGCGGCGTGCATGTTGACGGCAGGCAGCCAACAGACATAGCATGGGGATTGAAGGAGGTTCTGCGCGACCCTGAGCGCGCGAAGCGCTGGGGCGAGAATGGCAGGAAGCGCGTTGAAAGCTATTTCACGCTCGAGAAAGTCGCGCAGTCAACGCTCAATGTTTACAATGAGCTGCTGGCAAGAAAATAATTCCTGGCAAGGTAGCCGACTCTCTTTTTTGCAGCTCCCCTTGCGTCTTTCAGGCTTTCTGATTTTTCAAGCGCTTCTGCAAAAGACTTGTCGCCAACAGCTTCGCGAACCCAGTTTGCAAAATCATTCTTTTCCGGATTTGCATGGCAAGCAAAAGTCTGCTCATCCATTTTTTTAAGGCCCTGCATGAAATCCTTGACATTTCTGTAAATGCTGCCGTCTGCGCAGAAGAAGCTTTTTTCATGCTGAATATCCCTCAGCAGATGTTTTGCTTCCTCTCCGGAGCCCTTGTTTTCTTTAAGCTTTTCCTCGGCCCTCTGCCTCAAATCTGTCAGGGCATTCATGAAATTTATGAAAGCCTCGTAAGGGGTGTCATAGGGATTGAAATATTTATGAACATCGCCGTCTGAAAACCATTTTGTGCACATGAAATAAAAATGGTCAGAAATCTGCAGTTTTCTCCAATCCTCCATAAGGTGGGGGTCATTTGCGCGCTTGATTATATTTTCCAGGCTGTAAACCTCTCTCACAGCCTCTGACTGCATCTTGTTGCCTGTCCAGGCAGAGAGGTCCCTTTCAGTATCTGCCCATGATGTCAGATACGGGACATCTATCTCAGCAAGAGGCTCAAATTTTTCCGCAACCTCTTTTGGCGTGAGGAATTCATTCTGGTTTTTTATGCACTCCAGGGGAAAGCGCTCAAGAAATTTCATTATTCCGCTGTCTTCCCAGTGGTGTTCGCCAAATGTTTCAAAATCCATGAAAAGGTTCACGACATTTCCTGGAGTTGAGCGAATCCATTCTGCGTAGCGCTCTGCTGGCAGGTAATGATGTGGAAACCTGAAGGCAACATCATCGCTAAGCCTGTAGTTTCGGAACAGAAGCCTTGTTGAGCTGCCTTTTGCTGTGTAAACAAAGCAGGGCGACAACCTGCCGAGAACTTTTTCATGACCTTCCCCGAGAACATTCTTGTACCCGAGCTTCTGCGCGAACCAAGCTATGTCATTGTTGAACATAAGCTCTGTGTTTCTGAGCGTCACAGGCTTCTGCCCAAACAGCCTGCTTATGTTTTTTTCATGAAGCCTGACCTGATTTTCAAATTCATCGCGCGAGTGAAGCCATGAGAGCGAATGATAATAGCTTTCGCTAACAACCTCGCAGCCGCTTCTTGCAAGCTTCCTGAAATTATCAACAACCTGGGGATAATCCCTTTGGAGCTGCTCGAGCAGGACGCCTGTTATGCTGAATCCTATTTTGAATTTTCCGTCAGTCTTTCTCACAAGCTCAAGAAGAATCTCAGTTGCAGGCAGGTAGCTTTTCCTGACTATGCGCTCAAGATAAGCGCGGTTTTTCTGGGTGTCAAAATAGCTCTTTCCCTTGCCCACGTCAAATACAGAGAACCTTGCCAGCCTGTACGGCTGGTGCACATGCATGTAAAAGCAAACGTTTTCTGCCATTTTCATTACCTTAATACATTAGGAATAGCAAAGCTATTCCTATACATGAAAATGCTTTGCATTTTCAATGTTTTCAATGGAGTATGAAAATTTTGAAAAATTGAAAATTTTTCTGCTATAAAAATCAACTCCCTATCAGGTGCGAATAATAATCCAGGCACCTGTCTGCCTGCTTTCCCCAGTCAAGCTTCTTGATTTCAGCTGCCCCGTTTTCAGACATGCATTTCGAGAGCGAGCTGAACTTTAAGCATGATATTATTTTGTTGGCCATCTCGTCAGTGTCCCAAAAATCAATCTTGAAGCAGTTGCTTGCCACTTCACCAACGCCGCTGCTCTTGGTTATTATTGTCGGAACCCCGCTTGCCATGGCTTCCAGCGCTGTCACGCCAAACGGTTCGCTTACGCTTGGCATGATATAAATATCTGCAATTTTATAAATTTCTTTTGCCTCGTCTTCGCTCAGGTATCCTGTAAACAAAACTTTGCTTCCTATGCCCAGATGGCATGACATTTCTATCATCTGCGTGAGCATGTCGCCTGTTCCTGCCATCACAAACGTAACGTCATTATAATGGTCAAGCACCTTTCTTGCAGCCCTTATGAAATAATCAGGCCCCTTGTGCATGGTTATTCTTCCGAAGTAGAGCACAACCTTCTGGCCTTTTTCCTGCTTGGCGTTCCTGATATGCTCGTATGCGCTGCTGTAAAGGGCGTTGTGCATGACCTTGACCTTGCCTTCATCTATCCCATAATGGTTTACTATCTTTGATTTTGTGTATTCAGAAACAGCAAATATCATGTCTGCTTTTTCAAAAGCCTCTTTCTCAAGAGCGAAAACCTTTTCGTTTACACCAAGCCCGCATCCCCTATCCACCTCTGTTGTATGGGCATGGAGCACAAGAGGCTTGCCGCTCTTTTCTTTTATTTTAATGCCTGCCCGAAATGTCATCCAGTCATGGGCATGAATAATGTCAAAATCAAGTTTTTCAGCTATTTCCACGCACCTGTTCGCGAACCTGTCAGCTTCCTCAAATATGTCCCAGCCATAAAGCTCTTTTTCATTGCCGCAAAGAAGTTTCCTGTACTCTCTCTCTGTCAGATAAGGCGAAAGCAATGTCTTCACAGGATGGAAAGTGACGTTTGCAGGTATTATGTTCATTCCCTCATGCTCGACATTTATTGGCAATATTATAATGAGATCTGCGCGCTCTTTCAAAGCTTTAGCCAGTTCATAACAAACCTTCCCAAGCCCGCCCACCATCTTCGGATAGAACTCCCATCCTATCATCAAAACTTTTGGTTTTCTTTCAAAATTCTTTCTTTGGGGCATTTCCATAGGCTTTTTTTGGCTGTTATTATCGACCAATGATTCAAGGCTTTCGTGGTGGCGGGCAGAGCCATGATATGAGTCTTTTTTATCAAGAAAATTCTTTATTTTCAGCGCCAGCTCATCTTCCTTCATCTTCTTTGCGCAAGCATGTATGGTGTTATAGGGCTTATTGAGCTCTTTTGAGATTTTCATGAGGCTTTTGCTCTTGTAGTCGTGAATTATGGAAAACCATTCTTCTATGGGTATCTGGGAGCGGTCAAAAATGGTCCCTGATTTCTCGTTAAAGCCTTTCTTGCAACTCTTGCATACATACCTGGCAAATCCTTTCCTGTCTTTTCCATATTTTGACAATTTTTCAGAATTGCAGTATATGCACCTAAGTTTGTCTCCCCATCTTAGCTGCCTTAGTATCTCCATGCACTCTTGCTCGTTAAATTTTTTCATTTTCAACTCATCGTTTAATATTAGACTCTGAGAAAAGCATACACTTATCCATATCATTATATACTACATTCAAATATTAATACCTTTTTCGGCAATAGTACTATAATGAACTGTGTTGAAAAGGCAAAAGAAGTCATTTTGCGCCATTCTAACCAGCTTGGAACATCTGCTGACGGGGTTTATACTGACATATGGGCAAGAGACTCCCTTATTTCAAGCCTCGGTATGTCCAAATCCGGCGACATTCAGCTCATAGAAATAGCAAAAAGGAACATAGACACCTTAGCCACCTACCAGAAGCAAACAGGGCAGGTTCCCAACAAGGTGTCGCCACGAGGCGATAAGGTCTGTTTTGGAGAAGGGGGCTGCACAGATTCAAGCCTGTGGTACCCGCTGGCTGTTTTGGAGTATTACAAGGCTTCAAAAGACACCAAATTCCTGCACGCCCATATATACAAGATAGAAAAAGCCCTGTATTGGGCTCATTGCCTTGATGTCAACAATGACAACCTTATTGAAACCAATGAAGGCAGCGACTGGATGGATGTGCTGCTCAGAAGCGGCCGCGTTCTGTATGATAATGTCCTCCTATATGCTGCCATGAAAGCTGCTGACAAAATCAGGGAAATACTTGAAATGGAGAGAAAATATGAAAAATATGCAGAAGATCTGAAAGCAAACATCAACCTCTTTTTCTGGCCAAAGCCAGAAGAGCTTGAAAAGGTCAGGAGGAAATTCAGCTTTTCAGGCATTGACAAGGATTTTGAAACTGCGCTTCGCGCAGGCGAGCGAAGCTATTACTTGGCTGAAGTCGGTTTCCGCAGGTTTGACGCGCGCTGCGATGTTTTCGCAAACACCCTTGCAATCCTGTTTGACGTGGCAGGAAAAGACCAGATAAAAATGATAATTGACTTTTTTGAAAAAGAAAAAGTTTATGAGCCATATCCGGTTCGGGTTCTGACACCGCCAATATATGATAATGACCAGTTTCGCTTTTGGCATTTTCGCGAGTCAGATTTGCCTTTTCTCCAATATCCTGGTAATTATCACAACGGCGCTGTCTGGCCATTTGCTGGCGGCTTCTATGTAGCTATGATGAAAAAGCTTGGCTTGCCAACAGCAGAAATGGAAAAGAAGCTTATTGCTGCCAATGAGCTTGGCAATGGATTCAGCGAATGGATTTCTTCTTCCGGCAATCCAGGCGGCTCAACAAACCAGACGTGGAGCGCAGCCATGCTTATTTATGCGCTGAGGTATAAAAATTAAAATATGTCCATGTATGATTATTTTCTCTGGACAAAGCGCTCAAAGTGGGTGAAAGGCCATAAGTTCTCAGGATGCATTTTCTGCAGGATTTACAAAGGAGACAAGTCTGTGCCCTCAAGAGTTGTTTACAAAGACAAGGACGTTCTGATTCTGATGAACCTGTTTCCATACAACACTGGCCATATCCAGCTGATACCGGTCCGCCATGTAAAGAGCCTTGAAGACATGACAGAAGCAGAGATAGCAAAAGTCTTCAGCATGCTCAAGAAATCCATAAAAATGCTCCGCAAAGCCCTAAACCCAGTTGGCTTTAATGTCGGCGCCAACATAGGAAACTTCGCAGGAGCCAGCATAGAGCATTTTCATTTTCATGTGGTTCCGCGCTTCAACCATGATTTGGGATTTATGGAAACCACATGCAGGACCAAGGTAATGCCCCAGAGCATCGACCAAACCTACAAGAAGATAATGAAGCACGTGGATATGCTGAAGAAATAATTCTACTTGAATAAGCCGTATTTGAAGAATAATACTACTCCTGCAATTAGAGCAAGAAATATACCCCATCCATAGGGCGCAAAATTAGGATCCATTTTTGAAAATTGCGTAATCAGAACAAATGCTACATATATGATGACTAATACACCCACAACAGTTCCGAAAATTTCACCAACATCCATTATATCACTTATTTTTTATTTTATTAATAACCCCTTTTATCTTTTCACCGAGTATTGTATATAAAACTGCTACAGCAGTTTCAATCGTAACCGCAGTACTACTGTCTATTATCTGTAAAATATAGAGTATTAACGGAATTATAACTACGATTAAAATTGAGATCGAAACTCTGTCTTTCAAAATGCTTTCAAAGCCATACGGCAGCCTCTTTGTTAGGGATATGAATTGATAAATAATCCAACCAAAAGAAAGTGACAATATGGAACCGATGAAAACAGCATTAATAACAACATATTCTGCAGGTGCCGTCTGATTGATGATAGTGAGGAATATTGTTTTGTATGGAGTAAAAAGAAGCACAAGTAGAAGTACCAGCAATCCGTACACATATGTAGCTATCCATAAATTCGGCATTTGGAGCGAAAACTGTTTCCTTTTTTCATCATTAAAATATTCATCAGGAATCAAAAATGTTATTCCACTATCGAATTCAGTTATTTCCTCCTTTTTTAGCTTATTTATTATTCTATTTATTCGACTTTCTTGAACATCAGGGAACAATTCCTTTATCCTGCCCCTTATCTTTTCAGAAGTTAAATTCCTTATATCTATCTCTTCACAC
>CAZBKL010000034.1:0-7696 GCA_964492465.1 uncultured archaeon | reverse complement strand
GCAAGTGCCAAAAGGAAGTTGGAAAAGAAATTGAAGAAGGCAAATATGACGAGAAGATAAAATAAGAACTCAAGTAACAATTCTGCTTTAATTCTAAAACATATTTAATACGCCCCGCATAAATATATTTGGGAAGGGCATATGGACGAAAGAATATTCGTGCTGGCGAGATATGTTGTCTCGTCATTTGTCAAAGGAGCTGTGATAGGGTACCTGACATTTCTCGGAACCCAGGATGTGCTTTTCTCGTTCCTGCTCGGATTTATATATGCCTTTTATGACGTGCTGAACAGCGTTCTTGAAAGCGATTATTTCAAGAAGCGCCTTGAAAAGCACAGGCATGGCTCAGAAAGGGGGGAAGTTTACTATACGAGCTATGACTAATTGCCCCGGAAACAAAAACCTTTAAAAGTATCTGAGGCAAATTAAGTAGTAATTTACCAACTTGTGTTTTGGTGTATTTATGGAAGCTTTGACAATTGCATTCGCATGTTCTGGAATTGCTCTGGCATTTGCAGCTTACCTGGCATTCTTTGTCATGAGGCACAGCAAGGGCAATGCCAAGATGATTGAGATTTCTGACGCCATCAAGAAAGGCGCTATGGCTTACCTCAACAGGCAATACAAGACCGTGGCTGTTTTTGCTGTGATAATAACAGCTGTACTTTACTTCGCCATTGGGCAGGCGACAGCGGTGAGCTTCATAGCAGGAGCTTTCCTTTCAGCGCTTGCCGGCTACATAGGAATGAACATTTCCATACGGGCTAATGTGAGGACAGCAGAAGCTGCCAAAGAAGGCTTGGCTCACGCGCTTACTGTTGCTTTCAGAAGCGGAGCTGTAACTGGGATGTCTGTTGCCGGGCTTGGATTGCTCGGAGTTTCGTTTTTCTACTGGCTTTATGGTGATGTGAGCTCTATTATCGGATTTGGTTTCGGCGCCTGCCTGGTTTCGCTTTTTGCAAGAATTGGCGGCGGAATTTATACCAAAGCAGCTGATGTCGGAGCAGACCTGGTGGGCAAGGTTGAAAAGGGAATACCTGAAGATGACCCAAGAAATCCTGCTGTCATTGCTGACAATGTTGGCGACAATGTCGGGGACTGCGCAGGAATGGGAGCAGACTTGTTTGAAACTTATGCTGTCACGCTTATTGGAGCCATGCTTCTTGGCTCTCTGATTGGCGGTTCAAATGTTTATGTTCTCCTTCCGTTAATGCTTGGCGCAGCAGGAATAATCGGCTCTGTTCTGGGCACGTTCTTCGTAAGGCTGGGCAGCAAGTCAATAATGAGAGCTCTCTACAAAGGCTTGATAGCAACTTCTGTGTTTTCAGCAATGCTTTTCTATTACATAACAATGCAGATGACAGGCCAGATTGAGCTATTTTATGCCTCGCTAATTGGCATAGCAATATCAATAGCGCTTTTTGCCATAACAGAATACTATACGTCAAAAGGTTTTGGCCCTGTGAAAAGGATTGCCAAAGCTTCGCAGTCAGGCCCTGCCATAAACATAATACAAGGATTGGCATTGGGCATGGAAAGCACAGTCCTTCCAGTATTGGTGATATGCGCAGGAATTTTAGCAGCTTACTGGCTTGCCGGCTTGTATGGCATAGCCATAACAGTTACTGGAATGCTCTCGCTTACTGGAATAATAATAGCGCTCGACTCTTACGGGCCTGTGACAGACAATGCAGGGGGAATAGCTGAAATGAGCAAGCTTCCTGAGAAAGTCAGGAACATCACTGATGCTTTGGATTCTGTCGGCAACACAACCAAGGCTGTTACCAAGTCATATGCCATAGGCTCGGCCGGTCTGGCAGCACTCACACTTTTCGCTGCTTATGGCGAGGAAATAGCAAAGTTTTCAGGAGCTCCAGTTGTTTTTGACCTCGCAAGCCCACTTGTGCTGACAGGAATGCTCATCGGCGGAATAATTCCTTTCCTGTTTGCTTCATTATGCCTGCGGGCAGTTGGAAATGCTGCCTGGAAAATTGTGGTTGAAGTCAGGAGGCAGTTCAAGGAGATTAAAGGAATTATGAGCGGCAAGGCAAAGCCTGATTATGCCAGATGCGTTGACATAGTTACTGTTGCTGCGCTTAGGGAAATGGCATTGCCAGCTCTATTAGCTGTGGCTGCTCCCCTGCTGGTTGGGTTCATACTCGGCCCGCTCGCGCTTGGCGGACTGCTTATTGGCTCAATAATAACAGGAATAATGCTCGCATTGCAGATGACAACTGGCGGAGCTGCCTGGGACAATGCAAAGAAATACATAGAAGCTGGCAACCTCGGCGGAAAAGGCTCTGACACGCACAAAGCTGCTGTAGTCGGCGACACAGTCGGCGACCCATATAAAGATACTGCTGGACCTGCAATCAATCCTTTGATAAAGGTTATGAACACGATTGCTTTGCTGTTTGCTGGCTTGATTGTGATGTATGCACTTGTTTAATTCTATTTAATAACTTTTCCATTCAAGTGATATTCCATGGTTGGAGAAATCCAAAAAATTATTCAGGAGCGAAAGCTAAAGCCGAGCGACTGCGCATATCACACCCGGAGAGATTTGTCTAACAAAAACGGAGAGTATAAGGGAAAGGTTCGGATTCTGGTTTTTAAAGGTGAAAGCAAGGCCCGTGCCGAATACAAATGCCCGCACTGCCTGAATGAAGGCTATCTGGAAAAGACATGGGAAAAGCCCTTCTCATTTGAGTGCCAGAAGTGCGGTGCTGTTATTAAGATAATGAAGCTGCGCGAGGAGTTCAAGCGCGACCAGAAAAAAGCCCAGAGAGCCGCGGAGAAGGCTGGAAAAGGCAAATAAAGTTGCTTGAGATTTTCTATAATTAAGATTTAAAAAGACTACTTTTTAACTACATTTCATGACTTTTGTTAAGGTTACTACTGAAGAAAGAGAACTTCTTGGTAGATTTATCGATTATTACAAATTTGTAAAGCGCTCTACTGGATTTTATATGTATGACAGAAAAACCAACGAGTTTTCTGGAATAATTCATATAGGCAAAAGAGGCGGTGTTTATCCCGAAATTTTGGAAGATTATAGAGATATATTTTTGGATAGAACTAATTGGGGTGGAATACGCACACTCGATTCTGATTTAAAGAAAAAAAGAAGAATAGAACAGGAGTTTATGAAAATAGCAAAGAGTATGGGTTATGATATTCGGCGCAGCAATTTTGCATTTTCATTAACAAAAGGCGATGAACCCAAAGGTCAATACCGAGTTCAGCTTAGCACGGAGGACGGTGGCAAAAAAGTTCCAGATGTTTCATTTTCAGATGGCCCTCTTGCTGAAGATCTCAATGCTGTATTGCGTAGTAAAGGCTGGAATGTTTGGGGCGATTGTTATGTTTAATGTTTTATCGCATATATTGATGAGCAATTGGATATATTTCTCATAAATAAAAAATAATATTGCCATTTGGATGGCGTTAGTATTTAAATGCTTTAAAAACAAATTAATGAAAATCTAAATGAGTATTTCAATTGCGATTAAAAGCTCTCGGCAAACATCTTCTGATGTTTTCCGGAGTTTCCACATCTCCGATAATATATTAAGATGATGTAAATGGCTGAGAAACCCAAAATAATCGTTGAAAATGTCGTTGCTTCCACGAACATAGAAAGGACAATTCCCCTGGACAACCTTCTCGGAATTCTTGAAGCAAGCGAATACGAGCCTGAGCAGTTTCCGGGATTGGTTTACCGCCTAGAGGAGCCGAAAGTTGCTTCTCTGATTTTCCGCTCTGGTAAAATAATCTGTGTTGGCGCGCGCTCTGTCCAGGAAGCTAAAAGGGCTCTGAAAGAGATTGTCCGAAAGGTCAAGAAGGTTGGTCTGAGAATTAATGAAGAAAACATTGAGGTCAAGATAGAGAACATTGTAGTTGCCATAGACTTGAAGATGGAACTCAACCTTGATGCCCTGGCTTTCCAGCTTGAAGCAAGCGAATACGAGCCTGAGCAGTTTCCCGGGCTTGTATACAGGCTGATGGAGCCGAAAGTAGCTTTTCTGCTTTTCTCATCTGGAAGAGTGATATGCGCCGGAGCAAAAAGCCTGGCTGATGTTGATCGCGCTGTTGAGCAGCTTCAGAAAAAGCTGAGAACTGTGAAGATGAAATGATTATTCTTTATTAGGTCAAGCTAAATGCAATGTCTTCAGAATAGTCCAAAAATAAGGCTTCCCAAACAAGCATTTTGCTTTGAAACCTCGCTTCGCTCGGAGGCACACTGAAACCTTGCCATTCCACTATTCTTTTTTCATCCTGACCAATCAGCTTATTATTTATTCTCTTTTCATCATATTCTACTATGCTGGGATACGGATTGCGCTTTTGGCTGAATGTGATAGCACCTTTTATTGGCCTGGCCATGATTACTTGGGCATTTTTCCAGATAGACTCTGCGAGAAAAATAAGCGAAACAGGATTCAACGATTTCTACACTTTTGTGTCATTTCTGATTGTCCTGATAGTATTGTTTGCTGTGACAGCATTCATTAATGTATCCAGGAATAACAAGCTACACTGAAAATTCTATTAGAATCATAATTCTGTTTGCTGCACCGGCTGGGGCTTCTTGGGCGGGGTTATTACCATGCCACCGACCCCAGCTGAAGCAAACTGGTGAAGCAATCCGGCAATTACATTTGCCAGGCTCTGCATCTCATCAATCCTAAGCTTATACTCCTTAGGCTCAAGAATTTCTATTGAAGACGGGCCGTAAGCTACTACTATATTGATAAGGGTGTAGAAGTCTTTCAGATAAACAGTGAGCTCAACAACCTGGCTATGTGCTTCCTTGATGTCGCGCATAGGGTTTTCAACGCGACTTATTTCTCCAAACTTCTTCTCAAATATGAACATATCCTTTGCCCTTTCCATGGATTCGATATGGCTTTTCAGGGAGTTTTCCGCAGTTTCACTGTCCCTTGCCATGACTTCAATGGCGAACCAGGCTTTGATCCAGCCTTTCTTCTGGCATTCCTCTGCTTTCTCGCGCATTTCGTTGTCTCCAAACATTTTTAAAACCCCAACATTTCAATGGTTTAAATTAAGAACTGAAAAACTTATAAGCTGACGTGATTCCAAATTCTACGGATATATATTAGGATTAGGAATTTGGAAATTCTTAGTATTGCCTGTTGATAATCCCATATTCCCAAACTTAATTGAGTAATAATATTAAAAATTTGAGAAAAAAGAAAAAAATTAAAAAACCAACCGGGCTTACTCCACCAATAACTGGTACAGTGCCCACACAGTTCCCACAAGGATGAGAACCCAGCCGATGACTCCGAATGCAACAAATCCCATGTTTCCAGAGGCTCCTGTCACATAATCAGAGACAATAGGCGTCACTTCAAAGACTCCTGCAAGAACAAGTGAAATTGCTCCTGCTCCTATCCATTTAAACGCCTTTTCAGCTTTCTTTACCAGTCCGACGTATTGTGATAGCGCATATGCTATGAATACGCCAATGGCAACATCTATTCCTGTTCCAAATACCATTGTGTTCACCTATTACTATATTTGGTTATGGTTGGTTTAAAAGGATTCTTGTTCGTTTCCTGACGAATAAAAAGGCTTATGGAAATTTTTGTTTTGGGCAAGCACAAACCCTGATAATTCTGCGGAACTTATTGCTAGACAATAAATGAAGAGAACTTGCCCGCGAACCAGTCAAAAAGTATTTAAAACCATATAACATAGAGTAAAGTGGAATATTCTCCGAAGGGATTAGCATGGAATTTTGCAAGAAGTGCAAGTCGGTGATGCTGCCTGCAAAGAAAGGCAAGTCTGCTTACTTGAAGTGCAAGGCATGCGGCAGCACACGGAAGATTTCAGCAAGCTTCAAGCTTCAGAGCGACGACAAGCACGCGAAAATCATTGTTATAGAAAAGAACGAGATGAACCTTCCCACGACGCACAAACTCTGCCCAAAATGCGGCCGTGAGCGAGCTTTCTGGTGGATTCAGCAAACACGCCCGTCAGATGAATCTCCGACAAACTTCTTCAAATGCACCAAGTGCACTTACACATGGAGGGAGTATTAGGGCAGCCTCTCAAATAGCTCTTGAAAAAAATAAAATTATAGAAAAAAGAAAAGCAAAAAATTACTCTATGTAGGCCAGTTCGACCTTGGGCTTTTCCTCTGATCTCTTGTCTTTCATCATATCCCCAATTTACCTTATCATCTCTATACCAAGGGTCTGTGACATTGCGCTGTGGCTGCTTTCTTTCCTGGTTGCAGGGCCAAGTATGAAAGGCGACTTTACACCAGTCACAATGGTTATGACCTGGACCTTGTTGTCATATTCTGGAACAATTCTTGCTCCCCATATGACCTGGGCATCTGGATCTAGCTGCTTTGAAACAGCTTCTCCAATCTGGTTGATTTCTTCCAGTTTCATGTCCTCGCCGCCTATTACCTGTATTAGCGCTCCTGTTGCTCCGGTGTAGTCCACCTCAAGCAGCGGGTGATTCAAAGCCTTTGACACAGCTTCATGCGCCCTATGCTCGCTCGTTGACTCACCAACTCCTATTGCTGCAACGCCTCCTGCTTTCATTATAGCCTTGACATCTGCATAGTCCAGGTTTACCAGTGATGGTTGGCTTATGGTTTCTGTTATGCCTTTTATCATGGTGGCTATAAGGTCGTCAGCAACTGCAAATGCCTGCTTCAAAGGCAGATCACCTGCAAGCTTCAGCAGCTTCTGGTTCTCTATTACGATAACTGTATCGCAATTCTGCCTCAGCTGAGTCAATCCTTCTTCTGCCTTGCCTATCCTGGCTCCTTCTATCTTGAAAGGCAGGGTTACGACGCCTATTACAATAGCTCCCTGCTCTTTTGCAAGCTTTGCTATTACAGGCGCAGCTCCTGTTCCTGTTCCACCGCCCATTCCCGCAGTCACAAAAACCATGTCCACGTTTTTCAGGGCTTCTTTTATCTCATTTTTGTTTTCTTCTGCAGCTTTTCTCCCAACGTCCGGGTATCCTCCTGCTCCCAAGCCTTTTGTCAGCTCCTTTCCTATAAGGATCTTCTTATCTGCCTTGGTTATTGCCAGATGCCTTGCATCGGTATTGCATGCTATTATTGTCGCTCCTAGGATTCCCTTTGTGGAAAGCCTGGAGACTGTGTTGTTGCCAGCGCCCCCCGCGCCAACAACAAAAATTCTGGCCTTGTAGGAGTCGAAATCTATATCGTCTCTCCTAGGTTGTTCTATTGATGCCTGCAAGTCCTGCCCGGGCATCCTGCTCCACATGTCTTCCATAAACATTCACCTCTCTTGAAACAAGACTAAGACCGAAGCCCAGCCTTGATTTTTTTATAAATACATGCACAAAACCGAGTTTTGTGATGTACAGCGAAAACAACTACGTTTTCGCATATATGCTGCAACATCGAAAAGCATTTATATTTGCCAGCATAATTATAACTTAGACTAAGAGAAATCGAATTCATCCATGGATTCATTTTCCTGAAACTTCAAGGTCAGTTTCGGTTCGCCAAAACCAAAATTGACCCTATTTTAACATTTCACGCGAAGTTATTCTGCGAAAAATGAATATGCTTATTATTTCTTCTTTCTAATTAAAATACTTTTCTATACTTCAACAAATATTTTGCTACGTAGCAATACTACCAGCATATTCACGTGAAAGTATATGAAGAAAGATGAAG
>CAZBKL010000033.1:0-8231 GCA_964492465.1 uncultured archaeon | reverse complement strand
GCTTCGGGTCAAATTCTGCTGTTTTCTCCACCATCTGCTTGGCAAAAACAGCTTTTTTGGTGCCGAGCCTGGCAAGCTCTTCCAGGCAGCTTGTCAGCACAGCAGGCTCGCCGTATTCCTTGAAATCTTTCAGCTGCCCAAACACATCAACCTTTCCTATCTCCATCAGGATGCTTGTGTCTATGATTATCATAAAGCAATATTATACATCTTATAAATTAAAATAATAATCTCACGCGCCGATAAGATAGTTCAGGAAAAGCCTTGGCCATCCGAGAAGCGGAACCGCGAATATGACCTTGCCCTTTATCTGGCTGGTTTCAACAGGGCATGGGTCCTTGTAAGGATTGTTGTCGCCCTTTGTCACTATCTTGCCGCTTTCAAAGCCGATTATTCGGTGAATGATGTCTTTCTCAGGCATAAACTGGCAGTTGGCGTGGTATATTATTATGTCCCCTATTTTCAAGTCAGTTGGCTTTGAAGCAAATACAAGGTCTCCGGGATGAAGCTTTGGAATCATGGAGCCGCTTGCTATTGACACAACAGGCACAGAAGAGCCTGTGGCAAAAACAAGCGCCTGGTAGAAAAGGAATGCTATCAACAGGGCTATGCCAATCTCAAAGAATTCCTTCAGCATGCGGTTTTCAAACTTCTCCTTTGCCATATTTTTCACGCAGATTTAACTATGTCATTAATTGCATTTATAATTTCATCTGGCAATTTCTGGGAAGTAATTGCCATTATCATAAGGCAGCGGAACCTGAATAACTCCCCTTTAGCACGCTGTTTTTGAAACGAAACATTATCGAATATGCCTTTTTCCCTTTTAGAGTCAGGTTGCGAATCTCTATGGTTTCAGGAGCAGGCGCTTTGCTTAGAAGTTCACATAAATTCAGGACATCGTTCACGTTGCTTTTTTCATGCTGTGTATATAAGCCACTAATTTCCCGTTTGCCATCACTAAGCACCACTTCATAATTCAAGAATTGGCATCCAGGCAATTGTCCAGGTATTTTTGACTTTATGATTTGCCGGAAAGGGCTTTTGAAAAATTCAGCCATCGGAAAATTATGAATGCAAAGCTTTTATATCTTATGCTCTTCCGCTGCTCTCCCCAGAAAGCCCCGAAGCTATCAGGTGCGCAGCACGAAGCGGCTCAGGAATGTTGCCGCGGGTTGTTGAAAGCCTTATTATCTCTTCTGCTTCTTTTCTTGAGATGCCTGCAAACTGGAAAAATATTTTTCCGAAGCTGTGTATAGGGCCAGCTTTTTCCACAATCTTCTTTCTCTGCTCAAAATCATCATATCTGCGAAGCGCAGCCATGAACTCTTCAAGCTGGGGATTTGCCCGCAGAACGGCAATCACAGGAAGTCCAGTCTGCTGATTAAGAGCCTTGATATCAACCAGGTTGAATCCAGCGAAGGTTATGCCGTCTGTCATTATGGCGCGTAGCTGGTCGCGGTGGCGTGAATTTAGAACAGAACTGGCAATTTTCTGCGTTGAGTCCAATCCGTCATATTCAACTTCTGTAGTCAGCAAGCCGTCAATATAATCACCGCCCCTTATTATTGCTCCAACCAGCTTGACTTTTTGCGGTTTAATATCTTTAGAAAAAGCCGCATCATCCCATCCTATTATGCGGATTTCAGATTTGAACATGAAATAAGTTTATTGTTAATATTAAAAAAGAAAGTTGCTTCAAAACAGAACCTTTTAAAATTTAATACACTCCCCTTCATTATGATATCCACCATATTCAGGCCGCCTGGTTACGAAAACATGGCAGACGGAGATATATTTGTTTTCCTGCGGGATTTACAAGAATTCGAAGGGATTGTGAATTCTCCTCTCGGAGGGCAGATATTCAACTACTCTGATGCCAGGCAAATATACCCAATAGAAATAATATATGATTCGAGCCAATGGGGAATGTTATCTTTGAATGAACGAGATGTAAATCAAAATAAAAGATATTTGATATATATCGGCAGGAGTCAATACGAAGAACTTAAAGAAATTGGCGCTTTTGGCGGCAGAAATTTGGGAGATGCCAAAATCGATGTTATGATAGAAGATTATGCAAACAGTGATAAAGAGCTTTCAAAAACCCTAAGGCGAGTAAAAAACATTTGGGAAAACAGGGATTTGGTGTTAAGAAAGCTCAATGAGAATTCCTGCAAAGCTCCCATAGGCTGACTGAGTGTTATCTCTGAATCGGTTTGAAGTTTTAAATTCCTTGGATAAAATCTAGTTATTATCAACAGACAAATGATTAGTATGAGAGCAATAGAAGGAAATTACGACCCGAAGGAGGCAGAGACAAGAATACAGGAATTCTGGGAGCAGGAAGGTGTGTACAGCTTTTATCCAAAGCCTGACGCTCAGATATTTTCTGTTGACACGCCGCCGCCGACTATATCAGGCAGCATGCATCTCGGCCACGCATTCTCATATTCACAGATGGATTTTATTGTCAGATATCACCGTATGAAAGGGGAAGCAGTTCTTTGCCCTTTTGGCACAGATGACAACGGGCTTCCAACAGAGCGCTTTGTTGAGAAGGAGAACAATGTTCGCGCTGTCAGCATGGACAGGAGGGATTTCATTAAATTATGCCTGGCTACAATAGAGAAACTGCGCCCTGATTTCATAAAATGCTGGAAATCCATAGGGCTCTCAGCAGACTGGGCAATCAGCTATTCAACCATAGACCATCATTGCCAGAGAATCTCGCAGAAGTCTTTCATAGACCTTTACAGAAACGGGAGAATTTACAGAAAGAAAGCGCCTTTCATATGGTGCCCTGAATGCCGCACAGCAATTTCACAGGTGGAGATGGAAGACAGGGAGCAGAATTCAGAGCTGGTTTATATTCGCTTTGAAACAGAAGCAGGGCCCATAACCATAGCCACATCAAGGCCCGAGCTCATGGCAGCGTGCGTCGGAATTTATGTGCACCCGAACGATGCAAGATATCAGAATTTCATCGGCAAGAAGGCGAAGCTGCCGCTCTATGAGCGCGAAGTCCTGATAAAGCCAAATGCAGATGTGGCTATGGAATTTGGCTCAGGTGTTGTCTATCACTGCACATTTGGCGACACAAGCGACATGGAGTGGGCTCAGAAGATGGATACCCATATAATAGAAATAATAAGCCCGGACGGCAGGCTCAATGAAAAAGCTGGGAAATATACTGGAATGAAAGTCAAGGAAGCCCGCAAAGCCATCATAGAAGACCTCAAGTCAGCTGGCGTTGTTGAAAAAACAGAGCCGCTCATACACACAGTCAATGTTCATGAGAGGTGCGGCACCATTCTTGAAATATTAACAACAGAGCAGTGGTTCATAAAATACCTTGATCTCAGGGGCAAGTTTCTTGAAGCAGGCAATCAGCTTAACTGGCATCCCAGCCATATGAAATCCAGGCTTGACAACTGGATTCTCGGCTTGAAATGGGACTGGTGTATATCGCGCCAGAGATATTTCGGAGTCCCGTTTCCTATATGGTATTGCAAAAATTGCAAAAGCATTATCCTCGCTGATGAGGCTGATTTGCCTGTTGACCCGATGATAGACAAGCCGAGAGAAGCATGCAGCTGCGGCTCAACAGAATTTGAGCCTGAGAAAGATGTCATGGACACTTGGCCTACTTCTTCCATGACACCGCAGATAGTTAGGGAGCTTTTTAGGAATACTCCTGTTTATGACAAGATATCCCCTTTCAGCCTTCGCCCGCAGGCGCATGACATAATATCTTTCTGGCTTTTCAACACGCTTGTGAAGTCCCAGCTGCATGAAAACAGGAACCCGTGGAAAGATGTCATGATATCAGGATGGGCCCTGGATAAGAACGGGAAGAAGATGAGCAAGTCAAAAGGCAATGTCATTGAGCCGAAAGAAGTTCTGGAAAAATATTCTGCTGACGCCATGCGCTTCTGGGCAGCCAGCTCAAAGCTTGGAGAGGACCTACCGTACCAGGAGAAGATTCTCGTGACAGGCGCAAGGACTGTCACAAAGCTCTGGAACGCATCAAAGTTTGCAACAATGAGCCTTGTTGAATACAAGTTCGAAAAGCCTGCTGAGCTCGCTCCAGCTGACAGGTGGCTGCTCACAAAGATTTCACGCGCAGCAGAAGCCTGCACCTCTTCAATGGAAAAATATGACTATTCGCACGCGAAGTCAGAGGCTGAGATGCTCTTCTGGAAATTCACAGACTATTATCTCGAAATGGTCAAGGACCGCATATACAATCCGCAGCATTATCATCCGAATGAAGTTGTGTCAGCTCACTATGCCCTTTACACAGCGCTTCTTAACATCTGCAAGCTTTTTGCCCCGTTCATGCCCCACGTGACAGAGGAGATATACCAGAATTATTTCAAGGAGCTTGAAAAATCTGCCAGTATTCACTTGTCAAGGTGGCCTGACATCTGGGAAATTTACGAGCCTGAGGAAAAGGCAGGCGACAAGGCAGTTGAAATCATAGCCCGCCTGAGAAAATTCAAGACCGAAAACGGGCTTGCGCTTAACGAGCCCCTGACAAAAGTTGCGATAGATGATTCTGATGTAGAAAATTTCCTTCCGGACATAAAAGCTGCCATGAAAATAGAGAAAATATCAATCGGCAAAGCAGAAGGCGGAATACAGACAGAGAGCGGTATTAAGATCAAGGCGATTAGGTAATATGATTATAGAAGGAAATATAATAAATCTGAGAAATCTCAGGATGTCTGATGCTGTTTCAATTTTCAATGCCTTTGGTGACAAGAGAGTTGTTGCATATACTTCTCTCCCAAACCCCTTTAGGATGAAAGACGCTGTCGATTTAATCCAAAATTCCAGGAGAGGCATGAAAAGCAAAGACAGCTATATTCTGGGAATAGAGTCTAAAGAGACTGGGATGATTATTGGTATAGCCGGTCTTAAAAAAATAAATTATGAACATTCTCATGCTATTCTGCTTTGCTGGCTGGGAAAGAAATATTGGGGAAAAGGAATAGGAACCGAAGCTTGCAGGTTAATGTTGAGTTTTGGTTTCAGAAAGCTTAAGCTTCGTAGGATAGCTGCATGGGTTTTTCCCCAAAACAAAGCATCTTTATCCATGGTAAAAAAACTGGGTTTCAAGTACGAAGGAACTCTTAGAAGGAATACCTTGCGCAATGGCAGATTTCTTGACGATATGGCTTTTGGAATGCTTCGTGAAGAGTATAAAATCTGACAACCGCTAAAATACAAACTTTTTATCTTATCTTAATAAATTTTATCATAACCTGAGATGATTTTCATGGAAATCGACCACAAGATGAAAAAATTGCTGAAATACCTCAAAGGGATTAAAGGGCGCCATACAGAGCTTGTTACAGTCTACATACCAAGCGGCTACAATATTTCTGATGTGGTCAGCCAGCTCAAGAATGAGCAGGGAACAGCTGATAATATTAAATCAAAGTCTGTGCGCAAGAATGTAACAAGCGCTCTTGAAAAAATTATCCGTCATCTACAGCTTTACAAGAAGACGCCAGAAAATGGTCTTGCAGTCTTTTGCGGAAATGTTTCTGAAAAAGACGGCGTTGATGACATCCAGCTTTTCCCAATAGAGCCCCCAGAGCCTGTGCGCGTAAAGCTTTACTGGTGTGACCAGGTTTTCAGGATGGAGCCTATTGAAGATATTTTCAAAGAGAAAGAGCTGTATGGCATCATTTGCCTGGACAAGAGCGAGGCAGATGTGGCTTTGCTTAAAGGGAAAAAGCTTGAGTCTATTGTTCATATGGAATCAATTGTGCCTGGAAAAACCCGTGCAGGAGGGCAATCGGCAATGAGATTCAGCAGGATACGCGAAGGATTGAAGAATGACTGGCTTAAGCGTGTTGGCGACGCTGCTTCCAAGACTTTTGATGCAGAGGACATGAAGAAGAATGTTATCGGCATTTTGATAAGCGGTCCTGGCCCGATAAAAGATGAATTTTTGAAAGGGGATTACCTTCTCCAGTCTGTAAGGGATAGGATTATTGGCACAGTGGATACTGGATACACGGGCGATGTTGGATTGGATGAGACTGTTGAACGCGGCCGTGACATACTGAAAGAAGCCTCTGTCACAAAAGAAAAAGACATGGTCAATGACTTTTTCACGCATCTGCAAAAAGCAGGCGCAGTTGTCTATGGGGTTCATGAGACAATGAAGGCGCTGAGAATGGGCGCTGTTTCAATTCTGCTCTTGAATGAAAACATACCCTATGAAGAAGTTGCATACACCTGCGGCTGCGATAACGAGGAGAAAACAGAAATCATAAGGAAAGACGAAAGCATAATGTGCGAGAACTGCAACCAGCAGGCGAGAATAACCAGCAGGAAAGAGCTTGTGGACCTGCTGGAAGAGGAAGCAAAAAGCTTCGGCGTGAAAATCGAGTACATCTCCGAGGACACCCGCGAAGGCCAGCAGTTCAAGGAGCTCGGGGGCATTGGCGGCTTCCTGAGATACCAAATATAATGATACAATAAAGAAGGTTATATTCATGGTAGCAAATTCCAAACTCGGTCATCGAATAAATAGAGAAACTTTAAAATCCATAAAGAAAGCCAGGGAGAGTATAAGGAGAGGCAATTTCAGTTCTGAGGACGATGCAAGGAAGAGGCTGAAAATATGAGAGTCATGGAGCACAGGAAGAATGTTTATGACAGAATTTGATTTTTTCAGGCTGTGAAAAAAATTCAAATAGCTAAGATAAGAAAGGCAGGCATTCGTGTGAGTATACACGTGCATTGCCAATTGGAGTAAAACTAGTTCTATAGAGTCTTCCGGGCTGGATATGATATATTAAAGAATCTGAATGTATTCCATTTTCTGGAGTTATTTTCACAGCATTTGCTCCAGGAGGCATTTCTGAACGAGGTATTCTACCAATTCTTTCTAGGTCCACTGATAAAGCATCTGCTATTAGAGAGATGCTTGTATCCAATTTGCTTTCATCTAAAATTTGTGTAAACATTATTACGGATTAAAAATAAAGGCTTTTAAAGCTTTTATACAATCTCACAAACCGAAAAACTTCTTCGCATTGTCGCCGCATTTCTGCCAGGCTTCTTCGAAGCCCAGATGTCTGACTTCAGCTATTTTTTCGCAGACAAGCTTTATGTATGTCGGGTCAGCGCGTTTGCCGAACCCGAACCAGGGCGAGTCAGTTTCAAGAAGAATTTTTTCCAGAGGCATGTCTCTTGCAATTTTCTTGTGAAGCTTTGACTGCTTTATCAACGGACCGATTGATATGAACCAGCCATTGTCAATTACTCTTTTCAGATGCTCTTTCGCACCAAAAAGATGAAGCAAAGCTCTGGAAACTTTCTGTTCTTCCAGGATGTCCAGAGTTTCTGCCATTGCTTCGCGCGAATGAATTATCAATGGCAGGTCCAGTTCTTTTGCCAGATTGATAAATTCTATAAACATCTGCTTCTGCTTTTCTTTCCATTCACTCTCTTTAATCCAGTTGTAATCCAAGCCTGTCTCGCCGATTGCCACGAGATTATTTTTGTTTTTTCTGATGGCATTCATGAATTTTTCTTTATCACTTTCAGCTATCTCCTTGACATATTCGGGATGAATTCCAGCTGAAGCAAACACAAAGCCTTTGTTATCAGAAACCATTTTCATTGTCAACTCAAAGTCTTTTGGGTTTGCGCAGCAGGTCACCAGGGCTTTCAGCTCCTTCCTGCACAAATCAATAACCTGCTGCCTGTCTTTGTCAAAATCCCTTTGCTCAAGATGGCAGTGAACATCTATCATGTAATAAGAATCAGTGCAAAAGAATAAAACCAGATCAGTCAGATGGCATTCGTGCTCTCACCCAGTTGACATATTCTCGGAATTTATTTTCAGGATATTCGTTTCTTTCGCCTCCTGCTGCGCATATTTTACCAGCGCGAGAAGTCAAATATTCCAGAAATGAAGCTAAATATTTCATGATATGAATTTAAAGAAAAAACTTTTAAAATGCTTTTTTGTTGTTCTGGAAATGCTGCGGCTTGCTCCATGACTTCCTGTAAAAGCTGTTTAGCCTGAACAGCCCCTTCACTATGAAGGGAGTGAATATGTTTACTATCAGGAATATTGCGACGAAAATAGAGTACATGTTGTTGTCTATCAAGCTGTATGTCATGCCTATTGTCAGGGCCCATAAGCCATATTCGGACATTGACATCAGCCCAGACGATATTTTTACAGATTCCACCAAAGT
>CAZBKL010000032.1:0-8371 GCA_964492465.1 uncultured archaeon | reverse complement strand
CGCGGCGCTTTCTTAGCACCCTGCCCGGACTGCAAGTCCCTTCTGGCAGAAGATGCAGTTGACTGCGATGAGTGGTGCCTGAAGAACTGCGCGCACATGATTGACAGGGAAATTCTTTCCGACCGTCAGAAGCAGATTCACAATGAAAGGCGCATTGACAGCCTGAATTCAGCAATAAGGGCGCTTGCTATCCTGAAAGAAAACTGCGACATTTCTGACGAAGAGTACAGGAAGCGCATGGACGAGATTTCTGAGCAGATGAGGAAATAAAAAATCAGCTAAGCTGGTGAATATATATTTCAAAGTCTTTTGGGCCAACAGAGCACGTATTTCCGAGTGTGTCAACCACTTCAATCAGGCTTATCAATTCTCCATCGCGCTTGATTCTGACACTTCCGCTTGCACCATCCATTAAGCACTCACCATCTCCAACAAGTTCTGCGATTCTGCTATTGTAAACCGAGAGCGGAACAGTCGCGAATGTCCCCTCCCAACATTCTTCACCTACAAAAAGATGATTTTTGAATTCTCCTGCATAAAGAGACTTTTTGAATTCTTTTAAGCCGAATCTCACGACATCTCCGTCAAAGTATATTTTCAATCTTTTTTTTCCGTCATAACTTTTCTTGTTTATGTCTTCTGCCATAAAATAATGCTTTCCCTAAACGCTTAAAAATATGAAAATTGCCAGAAGAATGCTTCTCATGCTTCCCTGCTCCATACTAATTTTATCAGCTCAAACAGCACCAGGCACATTATTCCTGCTGTCAGAGACATGATAATTTCAACAGGGCCCAGGCTGCCGAACATGAATGCGCTGCTCAGGAACGGGATGAAAAGCGCAGCTGCCAGGAAAATTATGGCCCCTGCAGAAACCATCCAGAGGGCTTTGTTTTTTGAGGCCAGTGTTGAGAGCACGTTCCTGGACAATGATATGTTTGACAATATCAAGCCAAGGTTTGTTGATATCAGGGTGACAAAGAACATTGCCCTTGCCTGGCTCTCTGAATAGCCAAGCGTGGTTGCTTCCACAAAAACAGCAGCCACCATGGCAAGTGCTGCAAATCCAAGCAGCGCACTCATCATTATGGTTTTCCTGTTGAATATCTTTTCGCTGAAGTGCCCGGGTTTTCTTTTCATTATATTGCTCTCTGCAGGCTCAGCCTCAAACACAACAGAGCACGCAGGGTCTATTATCAGCTCAAGGAAGACAATATGAACAGGCAGAAGTATGAGCGGCCATCCAAGCAGGACAGAGAGCATGGTGATGCCTGCGATCGGTATGTGTATTGATAGCGTGTATGACATTGCTTTCCTTATGTTGTCAAATATCCGCCTTCCCATCTCCACCCCTTTTACTATGGAAGAAAAGTCATCGTCAATTATCACAACAGAAGACGCCTCCCTGGCAACGTCAGT
Source organism: uncultured archaeon (assembly GCA_964492465.1). Classification (GTDB taxonomy): domain Archaea; phylum Aenigmatarchaeota; class Aenigmatarchaeia; order GW2011-AR5; family JAHLMP01; genus CAZBKL01. The sequence goes on along the minus strand of CAZBKL010000032.1, from coordinate 6,952 downwards.
GCCTCTGGCGCCCATGGCTATGCCAATATGAGAAGCTTTCAAAGCTGGCGCATCATTGACCCCGTCTCCTGTCATTGCCACTATTTCGCCGTTCTTTTTCAGCACATTCACAATGCGAAGCTTCTGCTCAGGAACTGCTCTTGCGAATATGCTGATTTCAGAAATTCGCCTTGCCAGCTCCTCGTCGTTCATGCTGTCAAGGTCTGAGCCTGTTATCAGCTTGTCATAAGGCAGGCCAATCTCTTTTGCTATGTTTATTGCAGTTCCCGGGTAATCGCCTGTTATCATAATAACTTTTATGCCAGCTTCCATGCACTCTGCAACAGATTCTTTCACGCCAGGCCTTACAGGGTCTGCGAACCCTATGAGCCCGAGAAATTCAAACTTAAAGTCATGCTGGGCTTCTGGAAGAGTGCTGCTCTGTTCAGACTTGGCAACTCCTATCACGCGAAGCCCCTCGTTTGCCATCCTTATAGCGCAATCTTCAGCTTCCTTTGCCTTATCAATGCCCAGGTGGCAGAGGTCTGCTATTGCTTCCGGAGCGCCTTTGGCAGCTATGATATAGCTCTCGCGCTCGTCAGACTTCCACGCATGGGACACAGCAAGAATGTATTTTGATATCGGATATTCTTTTACCAGCTTCCAGTTCGAGTGCAGGTGCTCTGTGCCGTCCAGGGCTTTGCTGATATCTTTCAGGGCCTTTTCCATTGGGTCAAAAGGCTCGTTCTGGCTTGCGAGAATCCCGAATTCCACAAGCTCGTGAAAGTTTTCAGGAAGAGCGCTGCTTGCGTCAAAGAACTCGCTGTTTGAGCAGAGCTTTTTGACTGTCATGCTGTTCATTGTCAGCGTGCCGGTCTTGTCAACACAGAGCGTTGAAGCATATCCTAATGCGTGAATTGCATGCTGCCTCCTGGTAAGCACGTTCTGCTTTGACATCCTCCATGCGCCGATGGCAATGAATATTGTCAGCACAACAGGAAACTCTTCAGGAAGTATGGACATTGCCAGCGTAAGCCCTGTGAGAAATCCCATGAGCCAGTTTCCCCTTGTAATCCCGTAAGCAATCACAACAAAGGCGCAGAACAATATTCCGCCCAGAGCAGCATACTTTACAATGCTGCTGACCTCTTTCTGCAGTTCTGTTTTTTCAGTTTCCAGCTCCTGTAATGACTTTCCTATCTTTCCCATCTCTGTATTTTGCCCTGTTCTCAGGACCCTGGCAATCCCGGTTCCGCCAACAACAAGGGTGCCGGAAAAAACAAAAGGCATGTCATCGCCGCCAGGTTTCATCTCCAGATTCATGCTCTTTTCAGCTTCTGATTTTCTCACAGGCGCAGACTCGCCTGTTAGCAGGGATTCGTCAACCATAAGGTTGGTGCAGGAGATGACTTCTGCGTCTGCTGGCACCCTGTCTCCTTCTGCCAGTATTATTATGTCTTCCCTTGCCACTTCCCTGCCAGCTATGCGCTTTTTCTCACCATCCCTTATTACAAGAGCCCTTGGGCTGGAAAGGTCCCTTAAAGCTTCCAGCGCCTTGTCTGTCTTGGTTCCCTGGTAGATGGTTATGCCCATTACCACGAGCACAAAGCCCATCAGCATCAGGGCCTCTTCTGTGTCGCCTATCAGGAAGTAGACTGCGCCGCAAGCTATCAGAAGCAGGAACACAGGCTCTGTCACAACCTCAATGATTTTTTGAAGAAAGCCGCCCTTCGTTGTGCGCTGAAGCTCGTTATATCCCTCGTTTTTCAGCCTTTCCAATGCCTCGCTTTCAGAAAGCCCTTTAATTTTATCAATATTCAGGTTGTCAAGCATTATAATTATAATTGTCAGGTGGAATATTTAGGGTTTATTTCTTGATTTTATTCAGTAGAATATTAAGAATCAAGAAAAATAAAAAATAAAAGAAATCTTTGGCCAAGCTTACGCAGCTTTGGCAATTGCATATATCTGCTTCAATGCAACTATTATTACAGCAGGCGTAACAAAGGTCATTATTCCCATTGTTATGTTCTTGAGGGATGTTCCTATTACAGGCACTACCCCAAAATCTGTTCCAGCAAGGTACGAAACCAGGACTACTGAAACAGCTGCCATCAGGAATGCATTGGTTTCTTTTTCTGTTATGTTTATGAAACCAACTACCAGCCCTATCAATACCAACAGGGCTGTGGTCATTCCTGCTCCAATAACTGCATCAAGGCTCACAAAGCTTGCAATAACCGCAATGGCAACGCCAGCGATAAATGCATAGCTTCCTATTTCTTGAATGTTCATGGTAATCTCCTATCTATATCCTTAGCAAAAGGGGTTTATAATGGTTAAATTAACGCTGATTGACGAATATTATGGTTTAAATATAATTTTTCTGGCACTCGGCAAACCACCTAACAATATAAGCGCACGCTTCCAAGTATTATAATGCCTAGGAAAAAAGCAGCAAGAAAACCAAAGAAAATCTTCCTGTGCATAAGCCCTGTATGCATATCTGCCACGCTATGGGCTGTTATTCTTTGGGCATTGATATTTGCGGAAATTTCAGTTGTTATGTTCATGCCAGCTCTTGCTGGTTTGCTACTTGAGCAGAAGCTCATTCACCTGATATTGCTGCCAATAATGGCAGCTCTTTGCGCAACCATGTTTTTCAGCGGCTCAAAAGCAAAGCCAACACTTGCTTATGGGCTATATCTTGGCATCTATTTCCTTGCAGTTGGCACAGTTCTTGATTTGTTAATAACAATACCGCTTTTCACAGGCTTCTGGGAATTTTACACCCAGTGGAGCCTCTGGTTCGGCTTCGCAGAAGTGCTGGTTGCATGCTCAGTTGCCGGTTTCTGGCTGGAGAAGAAATAACATGCCTGTATAACTTTTATCTTCTTATCCCCAAAATTAATTCATGAGAGGCATCTCGCCCATTATAGCTTCAATATTGCTCATAGCTTTCACAGTTTCAGCCTCATTGATGCTTTCAGGCTGGTTCTCAAGCTTCACCACGTCAACAACAAGCAATGTCTCCTTTTCAGCTCAAAGCATTGTTTCGTGCTCAGCTGCACTGATCAAAGCCAATAATGTTTTCCTGGCAAATGGCAGCAACTATTCTGTTTTCGCAGTCAATGAAGGGAATTCTGACCTTCAGGCAAGGGCTTCTATCAGCTCTACAAACGGAAGCTTCTGCATCTCAGACATATACAATGTCACCAGGTACAATTCTACCAGGCTTGACATCCAGAACTGCACAGCGAAATGCTCTGACTTCCAGAAAGCCATGCTCATGACGAACTGCCCTGAAATCTCGCATTCGCTCACGCAGAAAAGTAAGGTTTATTACAATGGAGTCCTGTGCACCGCATGCGATTCTATTGGCTCAGGGCTTGTTCTTAACATGACTTTCAGCGAAGGAAACAGCACAAACATAACTGACTCGAGCATATATGGAAACAACGGCAACTATACAGGCGAGACTTTCAACAACGGTACAATCACAGCAGCGACATGGACAACAGGAAAATACGGAAATGGATTGTCTCTCCAGTATGGGAATTCCAGTTATATGAACATACCAAATTCAAACAGCCTAAACTTTGAAACAGGAGCATTCACCGCACTGCTTTGGGTAAATACCTCATACGCATCCCGAACAGGAGTATTGTGCAAGGGTTGCGACTGGACAAACATCCAGCAATGGGGCATTTTGTATGCAAATTCTCCGCCACTTTTATTTGTTATAGTCGGCAACGGGACATACCACCTGGAATACAATACAGGCTTGGGCAGCATAATGACATGGAAGCTGATAGGAATGATGAGAGACACGAACAACAAGATATATTTCATCAATGATGGGAATATAACCGATACAGGGAGTGTCGTTATTGGAAATGTGAGCAACTCAGCCAATTTATTAGTCGGCAAGGATGCTCTTGACTATTATTTAAACGGCTCTGTTGATTCTATCCGCATCTGGAACAGGAGCCTGTCAGCAACAGAAATATCAGCTGAGATGAATTCTAGCAGACCCGTATCAGGAGACAAATTAGTCGGCGCATGGGAAATGGAAGAAGCTTCCGGCAACGTGACTTACGACACGCACAACTGGGTTGCTGGGAAGGTTGGGGCTGCATTGGGGTTTGACGGGGTGAATGATTATGTGAATTGCGGGAATGGGGCGAGTTTACAAGTAACTAACGTTGCAACTTTATCTGCATGGATAAAAACAACAGCTTCTGGAATTGCTCCGGGATTACAGGTTATGAATAAAAGGAATGTTAATGGAGACACTTCTCCCACTCTTCTCATTAGTGTAGGGGCTACTGGTGTTGCTGAGGCAATAGCCGACGGAGACGGATATTATTCAGGTGCGGGGGGTGCGGCAAATGTAAAAGATGGAAATTGGCATCACGTGGTAGGGACATTTTCTAACGGGGTAATTAATGTTTTTGTAGATGGAAAGCTTGATGGAACTGGTTCCTGGGATAATAGAACATTGAGCAACTCTAATAGTAATTGGAATATTGGATATCATGGGGCATGGAATTCATATTTCAATGGCTCCATAGACGAAGTGAAAATTTACAACAGAGCTCTGACAGAGAATGAGATCAAAGGGAATTATTACATGGTGTGCGGCTGAAAGGAGCGTGCCGCATTGATGCGCGGGCATTCTTATTGGAAAAAAGCAAAATAATTATAATGTGCGAGCTTTTTGGCATGAGTTCTAATGAGCGTAATCGGGCTGCCATAAGCCTGCCTGTTTTTGCAAAATATGCAAAGAGCAGCCCTGACGGCTGGGGAATTGCTTATTACAAGAGCAGCGGCAGGGAAGCTGTGATCAGGAAAAAAGCTGAGCGAGCTGATTTGAGCGAAGAATTTCATCACGTTGTTAAAAGAGCCAGAAGCAGCCTCATAATTGCTCATCTTCGCTGGAAAACTGCTGGCAGGGTTTGCGACGAGAACTGCCATCCTTTCAAGTATCACTTCCTGAACAGGGACTGGGTTTTTGCCCATAACGGGAAGATAAGCAGCAAAGTCTACCCAACGCACATAGTCTGCGGAGACATTGACTCTGCCCGCATCTTTGAATTCATGATGAAAAAGATTGAAAAATACTATGAGCATCACGGGAAAATCTGCGGAATCTATTCAGCCATTGCCAGATCCATAAAAGACGTTTTCAAGCAGTATGGCAAATCCATTGACTTCAACTTCCTGATGTCAGACAGCGTAAACCTCTATGCTTTTCACCACAAAAGCAAGCCAGTGTATTTTGTGAGGCGCGAAAAAGGCAGAAACAGCGCAATTCTCATCTCAACAGAAAAGCTTTCCAGCGAGAAATGGCTCAGTCTTCCTGAAGACCAGCTGCTCGCTGTTTCAAGAGGCGAGATTGTGGTTATGTCTGGGAAGATTTAGGCGAGGTCAGATGAATAAACAGGCCTTTTGATTATACCGCCTGTTACCATTCCAATCTGTTTGCAAAGGCCAGAAAGGCCGTATAGCACATCACCTGGCATGTGCTTGTACAGGTTTAAAGTTGCAGAAATTTCAGCATAGTATGTCAGAAGATTATTTCCATCTATTTTATAATTGAAATGCTCCAGTGATTTTTCATCAGGATTGAAAAAACGTCCATTATTTAGAATTTTGTTTGCAAATTCTACAGATGCCAATTCATGATTGCAAAGAACTTTTCCCCATTTCCCCAATTTTCTTTTGCTCTTGTCCTGGCAGTCGCAATCCGAACTTATGGGAATGAAAAAGTTTTTGGGCTTGATTTTTCTTAGCTTTAGAGGAACTGTGTGAAATATCAGGTCTTCCTCTGACTTTGAGCGCACAGAAAACGAAATGACTGCCTGATTCCTTTTTTTAACATCTGCCAGCGCAGCTTCCTCGCTTTTTCTTTCTGAGCCGATCCACTCAATGCTAACTTCGCGGCTCTTTGAACGAAGAAGCCTCACAAGGTCTAATATTTCCGGAAATGATATTTCAATATCTCTCTCTTTGTTCAGGTAATGGGCAAGCTCCTTCTTCTGCCTTCCAATCTCGTAAAAATACCCATTGTAGCTGTATTCCATTCCAAACCATCCATTTGTCATTATCAATGGGTAATGTTTAAAAGGATAAAATTCGGTTATTGGTTATGGATTCTGTTTTTGCTGACGCGATTCCCAGGCCGCCAAAAAACGGCTACAGGAAAAGAAGAAGGCATGTTGAAAAGCCGCCTGTTGAACATATGCAAATATTTTCGGGATTGGAAACTCCTCTCAAAAGGCCTGTTGAAATTACTGAAAGGGATTTGGTCAGAGGAAAAAAAATCGTGGCGTATGAAAATTTGAGCAAAATTGACAAGGGGAGCCTTTTTCTGGCAGGAATATACAGCATTCTTTCAAACTCCCAGGATTTTCCAACTCATTATCGTACATATTGCCGGATGATTGATAAGGGGCTTGACACGCCAGAAAGCATACTTGCGAGGCAGAAAGATTTGTGGAATGTCATAAGAATAACGCGTTTTCCGAACAAAAAGAAAAAATTTATGAATTCATTGGCTGATTCCTGGCTAGACTCTTCCATTCCTGAAGAAATATTGGATGATGTCAATAACGGCAGGAAAAAAGGGATGCATCTAAGAAATCTTCTTGCAGACAATGTTAATGGGCTCGGCCTTAAGTGCGCTTCATTTGTTATACAGAAAGCGCATTACATAGAGCCCGTCATGATAGACATATGGGTCGAGAGGTATTTGGAATCTCTCGGTTATGCCATAGAAGTTGCTGATTACAGGATGAATAGTGGCCTGAAAGATGATGAATATCTTCATTATGAAAAAATAATGACCGGTTTTGCAGAGAGCCATGGAGTCACTCCTGTGGATTTCCAGGCAGCTGTATGGTCAAAGCTTTCCAGAAACTCAGGAATGTATGTCCAGGTAAAAATTGATTATGTCTGAAATTAATACCTC
>CAZBKL010000031.1:0-8831 GCA_964492465.1 uncultured archaeon | reverse complement strand
GGCACAGAGCGAAACTCTTCTCTCCTGAGATAAGGTATGTTATGCTTAACATCACCAAGAATTATCAGATGCCTGGATTTGGTCAGTTTCAGAAGCTTCTTGGCTCTGCTTATCAAATCATCAACCTGCCTGACTCTTATGCCGCTTTGCAGTATCTCGTGTTCCAAGCCTATATGCAGGTCTGCTATCACCAGAGCCTTCTGGATTTTCATTGCCGGATGATTTGTGACGAACATATCATTCACTAAAAAGAATTTTAATATTTTGCTAAATTGGAAGGCGGACGCCTCCTTTTGACTCGAACCTTTTTGAAAAAGGTTCGAATGAGTCCGCCCAGATTTGAACTGGGGCTCCTGGCTCCCAAAGCCAGAGGACTACCAAGCTATCCTACGGACCCATTTTCTTTTTTCTTTTATGTCATCTATCTTGTCAAGGCAGATCCAGGATGACATTATTCCATATCCTTTCTTGTTAACCTTAAATGGCTTGACTGGGACTGGATTTTTCAGGAATATCAAAAGGCAGTATTTCTTGTTCTTGAACAGCCTGATAAATTCCGGCAGTTTGTCAATGCCAAGCCCATCTGCCTGGCCATACTGATATAATATTTCCCTGACCTTTTTTGGAGTCAGGCCGGAAAACTGCTTTACACCAGAAACTTCTGCCTTTATTGTGACAGGCTCGCCAGAATCCTTGAAATAGACCGAATCCCCAGCCTTGATCCTGCCAAAAGGCGGCTTTTTTGTGACGTACCACCTGGACTCGATTTTCTTTTCTCCAGAAAGAATTTTTTCTGTCAATCCCCATGATTTTTTCATTATGGCAAGATGGTCCATTATATGAAAATAGACTTGTTTTTTTATAAATGATTTAGAATTCATACAGCCTTCTGCTCTATCATGTCTTCTTCCCTCACCGGCCTCTTTGCATGGTCCCTTGCGTCCATGAAGTCCTCAAGCTTGTGGGGAAAGTCGCTTTCCTTTTCCAGCTGACCGCGCTCCCTCTGCACTTCTCTTGCAAGCAGGTAGAATATGAGAGCCATGGATTTCTTGCCCTTGTTGTTGCATGGAACCACGAGGTCAATATAAGAAGTCTGGTTGAATGTGTTGCATAAAGCGACTATTGGAATTCTGATGTCCAATGCTTCTTTCAGTGCCTGCTTGTCTATGAACGGATCTGCAAGAAGGATGACATCCGGCTCAAAGAAGCTCTTGAAAATGGGATTTGTCAGCGAGCCTGGCATGAACCTTCCAGTTATTGCCCTTGCTCCTGTTATGCTCGCAAACATCTCTATGGGCTTTGTTATCTTCCTTCCGACAACAAGAATATTATTGTGCTTTGAGATAAATTGGGCAGTTATTTTCAGGCGCTCGTCCATAAGACTGAGGTTCAAGACTGTCAGACCGTTGGACATGACTTTGTAAATGAACCTCTTCATGTCCTTTGTGTTTGAGCTTGTGCCAATATGGATTCCATTCTCAAGATACCTCTCCTTCTCAAGCAGCATTTCCTTTTTCATAGTAGAAACATTTGGAGCGAATGCTTAAAAATGCTTAGAAAGGCAGTTTCCTCATCTCAGGCTTTTTGGCAGAATCCCATAGCCTTATGAGTTCGTTTCGCTTTTCTGAGTGGATTCCAGCTACGCCAAACTTGGCGAAATCAGCCTGCAATGCAAGCTTTGCTGTGGCTGTGCAGTAGGTTTCTGTTGAACGGTGGCTTACAGCAGGGCTTATCCCGTTGCTGATTGCCAATCTCATAAGCTCTAAGCAGTCACTGACTGTGCCAATTTGATTGGGCTTCACAATAACAGCATTTATGCATTTTGCTGCTTTTTTCAACCTTTCGGGGCTCGATGATATCAAGTCATCGCCGCAAACCAGGGTTTTCTTTAGCCTGCTCCTGAGCTCTGCAAAGCCGCTAAAATCATTTTCCTCAAGAGGGTCTTCCATGTAAATAAGCCCAAAATTTTTGGCTATGCTTTCTGCATATCCAATCTGCTTTTCTGGCGTTAATGTATGTTCTTTATATCTGTAGCGCCCGTTGTGGAATATTGATGATGCCGCGAAGTCAATTCCCATCCCAGCATTGTGCCTTTCAGCAATGCTTTTCACAAGCTCAAGAGCCTTATCATTGCCAAAATCAGTTGTCCACGCAGATTCGGTATTTAAGCCATGCAAAGCATTTCTTTTCTTGAGCTCTTCTTTCAGCTCTTTCCATATCAGTATAGTCGTTTCAACAGATTCTGATATTGTTTTTGCTCTTGGTATAACCAGCATTTCCTGTATTTCAGGGCCTCTTCCAAAAGAATGCTCACCACCTCCGAGGACATTGCCTAAGAGATTTGGAAAGCTTCTTGCAGAACTAACATCAAAATCCATGGTGAAAAACGCAAGCGAAAGAGCAGTTGTCAGTATTGAGCCCAGGCTGTTCTTATTCTGCTTCAGCAAGTCGTCAAAACTTTGCTGGCTGAAACTTCCCAGGAACTGCTTTTTGACTTTTGAAAAATTCTGTATTGCTGTTGCTGGCTCAACTTCCTTGGATTCAAAGCTGCTCCTGCTTATTCCGCCAGGGCAGCTTGCTATGAATTGATTGTTCAGAATAGCTTCTATTGTCCGGCTTCCATAGGAGTTGAATATTATATGGAAGTCTATGCTGGTTATTTTTTGCATTAATAATTATTGAAAGAACATGTATAAAAATTAAGAAGGATATTAGTGGCATGGCAAGGGCTTCCCAGATGAACATGCTGCTTGGAAAAGCCCTTATCTTTAGCATGGACCTGAAAGCCCTGCTGTTTGTCTTGACCCTGAAAAATCACTGCAAGAAATACAACTAAACCAATAATTACATTCACTTTGCTCCAGGCTCTTTCAGCTTCTTGGGAGGTTTCTTCCTGGCTATCATGGGCACAACCCCTTTTTCAAATTCCAGCTTGGCTATTATTTTTGGGTCTGTTTCCTCTGTCTTTATGAGCAGCGGAGCCCCTGCTGCTATCTGCAAAGCCCTTGCTGAGATTATCCTCGTTTTTTCAAACCTTGTCATTCTTTCAGTCATGATAATCACTTGTGAATTATAGAAGTTTTATTACATCATACGCATTTAAATTCTTTAAAAGCCTCGTGTCTAAATTATAAGCCGGTGAAATCATGATTGCGGTTGTAATGCCATCACTAAACGAGCAGGATTCCATATCTGCTGTGATGGAGAAAGCTAGGAAATACGCTGACACTATAATAGTCGTTGACGACGGTTCCATAGACAGGACAGCTGAAGTGGCCTCGGAAATGGGCGCAATAATAGTCAAGCACGAACAGAACATGGGATTAGGAGCTTCGCTGAGAGATGGCTTCGCAAAGGCTCTCGAGCTGAAAGCTGATATAATATTCAGCATAGACTCAGACGGGCAGCACGAACCCGAAGAGATGCCCAAATTCATAGAAAAAATAAACAACGGCTATGGGTTTGTGCTTGGCGAAAGGGATCTGGAAAAATACCCTTTTGTCAAAAAAATCGGAAACCTCTTCCTCAACCTGATAACCAATGTGATATCAGCAACCACTATAAGGGACACTGAATCCGGTTTCAGATGTTTTTCCAGAGACGCGCTTGAAAAAGTTTATCCTTACCTTAAGGCAGACAGATATGAGATAGCAGCTGAGATAATTTTCGCAGTTGGTCTTTACAACATCAGGTATGCTAATGTGAAAATAACTTCTCCTGTGTATGTGAAGGGCGTTACCATAAGGCACGGCATTCGCAACTTCTTGTACATGCTAAGACGCAGGAAGCGCGACTGGAAAAGCTATTTCATTGACACAAAATATGTAATGAGAAAATGGCTGTTGAGGAGATAGAGCGAGAAATACAGCTGGCAGCGCAAAGGCTTATGCCAATAACTAAAGTATTTAAGGGTAAATGCGGATTTTAATAGAATGTCTTTTCTCAGGACAACTATATTGCTTGCAACGCTGACCGCAGTGTTCTTAGCCGTGGGCTTCCTTTTAGCTGGCATAGGCGGAATGACAATAGCGCTGGTGATGGCGCTGGCTTTGAATTTCTTCTCATACTGGTTTTCAGACAAGATCGTGCTCGCAATGTACAGGGCAAAGCCAACATCAGAAAAAGAAATAAACAGCATTGCAGAAAGCATGGCAAAGAAAGCAGGAATTCCGAAGCCCAAAATTTACCTTATTGATTCAAAAATACCTAACGCATTTGCAACTGGTCGAAACCCTAAGCACGCTGCACTTGCTGTTACAACAGGACTTAGGGAAAGGCTGAACAAAGATGAAGTAGAAGCAGTTTTATCTCATGAAATGGCTCATATAAAGAACCGCGACGTGCTTGTTTCAACAATGGCTGCAACCATTGCTGGTGCAATCTCATATCTTGCCCAGCTTGCCTGGTGGGGAGTTTTCTCAAGAGATGAGCGAGGAAACAGCAGCATAATCCTTATACCGCTCCTTCTGCTTGCGCCAATAGCAGCTATGATGATTCACCTGGCGATATCAAGGGGAAGGGAGTTCGGCGCAGATTACACAGGCGCACTGATTTCAAAAAAACCTCTTTCTCTTGCTTCTGCACTAGAAAAAATAACAAACATTGTCTATGAAAGCCCTTCGCGCTGAAATTCAGCAACCAGCCATTTATGGATTGTCAATCCTTTCACAGCAGACAGCTTCGCAGCTCTCTTCTCAACGCACCCGCCTGTGAACGAGAGAATAAGAAGGCTCAAGGAAATGGAAATATGATGGATTTATATCATATTATGATACAATTATAAAATGAAGGTGATAAAATGAAACCTGATGAAATGATGGCAGCAAACGCAGCTTTCGCCATAGTTGGGGCATTGCTGGGTTACTCATCATATGTTCTTTCAAAGAGCTATGGTATTCATGAGGCGAATTTTCTTATACTTCTTGTGGCAATTTTCATAGCCAAGATTATTCTTGAAAAGGCTCTGAAAATAAGCCAGAAGTGGAAATGGTGGCTCTCAAACGGCGCTGTGATATGCATTCTGATGTGGCTTGTTGTATGGACTGTCTTGTTTAATGTGGGGCTTTAATATATATTTAAGATTTGTTTCTGAAGTTGAATTATGGGATATCAAAGCAATCTCTCGAATTATGACGCAGAAATGTCTGGTTCTCTATACAGGGCAGCACTTCTGCTTGCAGGAGGTTGTCATATAGAAATGATAAGGAATCGGAAAGAAGAAAAAGGACTGGAAAAAATGGTAGAGTTAGATTTTCCTAATAAGAAACATTTTTCTCTTTAGCAAATTTTTACTCAACACTCACTTTCATGAAATCCCTTGCCACCAGGACGTTGATGTCGCTTCTGACAGCAGCTTCTTTTGCCAGCTTTTCCAGCTCGTGCTGGTTCTGGTATCTTCGGCTTATGTGGGTCAGAACCATCTTTTTCACATCTGCCTGCTCTGCTATTTCTATTGCCTGCCTGAGGTTTGTGTGATGGCGCTCTTCCATTTCTTCAAAATACGTGCAGTCCATTATGAGCAGGTCTGCTTTTTCAGCAAGCTCTACTAGCTGCCTGCAAGGCTGGGTGTCGCCTGAATAAACAAGCTTCTTGCCTGCTTGTATATCAGAAACATCTTCTATTCTGATTTTTCTGCCTTTGAATTCAGCTTCCCCCTGATCCTTGAGCTTCTTGAATATCAAGCCTTTCTCAGGAAGCCCGAGGTTATTTGCTTTTTTCGGGTCTATCTTTATCCTATCTTTCTCTTTTATGCAATAAGCTATTGCTGGCACACCATGCTTTACAGGAGAAGCAATGACAGAAAATTCCTTTTCCTCCAGCAATTTTTCCATTCCATGCCCCATATAATCAACGTCTTTTGGAATGACCCTGAAGCCTTTTACAGCATAGCCCAGATTTGCAAGAATGTTCACAAACTTACTGGCTTCTGGCCCGTAAACAAAAAGCGGTTTCTTCCTCTTCTCAAGAGACATGGTTTCCAGTATCCCGAACAGTCCTGCAAAATGGTCTGCGTGCCAGTGGGTTATGAATATATGGTCAATTTTCATGAAATTAAGGCCGGCCTTGAAAATCTGGCGCTGCGTGGCTTCCCCGCAATCCATGAGCAAAACCTGCTCCTCTTTGCCAACGTAGCTGACATAAATTGCAGGATGATTCCTGTCTGGCGTGGGTATGCTGGCTGTGGTGCCAAGAAACACTGCTTCAATCTTTGTCATGAAATTAATGCTCTTCTAACCTTTTTATTTGCTATGCGTGATTATTAATTATGCTGGACTTTCTGCCGGAATTCTCGTTTCTAATACCCTTCCTGTTCACATTTGCTGTTGTTTTCGGGGTTCTTTCCACGCTGAAAAACTACAGGAAACTGAAAGACGAAGAAGGAAAAGTTAGAGGCGAAGCAGAGTCTGCTTTCCTCCCAAAAGGAGTGAATGTGCTTATTGCGCTGGTGTTTGGCTTTGTCACTGCCTCATATGAGCCTTTTGCAGAGCTGATAATGGCAATGCTTCCCCTGGCTTCTGTGATAGTTGTGGTGCTGTTCTTTTTCATACTGGTCAAGAAAATATTTGACAGGGATATAGGAGACACGGTCCCGCTGATAGCTTTCCTGGCAATATTCCTTCTGGCTGTCGGCACATTCTGGGGCAATCTTTCGAACTTCATGAATTTTGATTATTCGACTTCAAAGGACGTGTTGTGGATAGTGGGGTTGCTGGCTGTCGGCGCCTTGTTTTACTTTGGATGGACCTCAGGCAAAAAATCAGGCGGAGAGGAGGGAAAATAGGATAATCGAACTTGCTAAGCATAGCAGTTGAAAAAACTTTTATAAACCAGAAAGCATATATTAAATCATAAGGTTGTTTGAAACATGCCACAGGACGAGTACGAACTAGTTGCCCTTGACCCGATAAGAAGCCTTGAGCGAAAAATCGAGAAGCTTGAAGCTAGTATGACTGGAAAGTCTGTCAGCCAGGAATATCTTGAGCTTATAAGGACCAATCAGCAGGTTGTGGACGACCTTGTGAAAATGAATGCTGAGGTTATCAACAGGCTTCTCCAGCTTTCTGATTCCATCAATGGATTGGTGGGAAAGCTTAGTGAATTTATGAACAAGTTTGAAATATCAGGAGGCGAAGAAAGCTCTGAAAAAGTCAGGGTAATGGAAGAGGAGAACAGAAGGCTTAAAGACGGCTACGAAGAGCTTGTAGACAAGATGAGCAAAGTGGAGAAGCGCGTCAATGCCATTCTTCTGTCAAGGGTTCCGTTAAGAAGGCCCATGGCAAGGCCTGAAATCTGATTTCTGAATCTACAATTTTTATCTTCTCAATCCCAAATTTAACTCATGAAAGGCATCTCGCCCATTATAGCCTCAATACTACTCATAGCTTTCACAGTTTCAGCCTCACTCATGCTTTCTGGCTGGTTCTCCAGCTTCATCACGTCAACAACAAGCAATGTCTCCTTTTCAGCTCAAAGCATTGTTTCATGCTCAGCTGCCATCATAAAAGCAAGCAATCTCTTCCTGGCAAATAACAGCAACTCGACTGTTTTTGCAGTGAATGAAGGAAATTTTGACTTGCAGGCAAGGGCTTATGTCACGTCAACAAACGGAAGCTCCTGCATTTCAGGCATCTATAATGTCACCAAGTACAATTCAACCAAGCTCGACATACAGGGCTGCACAGCCAAATGCTCTGACTTCCAGAAAGCCATGCTCATGACAAACTGCCCTGAAATCAGCAACTCACTGACGCTTAAAAGCAAGGTGTATTACAATGAGTTGCCGTGCACAACATGCGACAGCATTGGTAGCGGCCTGGTATTGAACATGATATTCAGCGAAGGAAACAGCACAAACATAATAGACTCAAGCACATATGGAAACAACGGTACATATTCAGGCGAGACTTTCAATGACGGCACTATAACAGGAGCTGCATGGACAGCTTCAGGCAAGTATGAGAATGCTTTGAGTTTTGACGGGAATGGGGATTATGTCAGAATAAATATGTCTTCCACTCAAATAACTGGCACAAATTCATATACTTTGATGACATGGGTAAAGCGAAGTGGTCTTACTGGAACATATACATTTATTATTGAAGGACAAAATGTTTCTTCACCTTCAATAGAATCAAACGGTGACAGTTCTGATTATCTCTACTATGTCAATAACACTGCACATATACACACAGGCAATTTAGCAAGCGATACATGGTATCATATAGCAGCTGTTTATGATGAAGCTCTTCAAAAACAGGAATTATATGTAAATGGAGTGAGCAAGGGAACAAACACCATAGATGCAAATGATACAATAACAACCCTGTATATCGGCGCTCATAATGCAGGAACACTTTCTTTTAATGGGATTGAAGACTCAGTCAGGATATGGAACAGGAGCTTGTCAGCAACTGAAATATCCACAGAGATGAATTCCAAGAGACCCATTAATGGCTCCAACTTAATCGGAGACTGGGAATTTGAGGAAGGCTCTGGAACAGCAGCAAAAGACACTCATAACTGGGTTGCTGGTCAGGTTGGTACTGCCCTTAAATTTGATGGGGTGGATGACTATGTGAATTGCGGGAATGGGGCGAGTTTACAAGTAACTAACGTTGTAACTTTATCTGCATGGATAAAAACAACAGCTTTTGGGCTTGGTCAGGGATTACAGGTTATGAATAAAAGGAATGTCAATGGAGATACTTCCCCCAATCTTTACATTACCGTGGGGGCTATTGGTGGCGTTATGGCAGTGGCCGACGGAGACGGATATTATTCAGGTACGGGGAGTGCGACAAATGTAAAAGATGGAAATTGGCATCATGTGG
>CAZBKL010000030.1:0-8976 GCA_964492465.1 uncultured archaeon | reverse complement strand
AAATGAGAATAAAACCTGTGAAAACCGAAGAACCAGTCAAAAAATATCATTTAAATGAAATATTATATCTTGTAGAATTTCCTCTCGCTTATTGGGAAGGAGAACTTCCAGGGCTGAAATCAGTATCAAAACATCTGCTTGATGAGCTAAGAAGCAGGGCAGACTCAGGGGCAATGGGTGCGACTGCATAAAAGCCTTTAAAAAGACTTCATGCGGGTTAATTTTTAATAATATGGTGAATGTATGAAAGACAATATTTTCACAGGACAAGGCGGGTATCCTTTCAAAGGGGATTTGAGCGGCGCTCTTAATCTTGCCAGCTTTGAGGCTCATAATCCTGTCATTGAAACATGCCGGGGGGAATCACAAAGGATTTTTGGCCCTTATACGTCAGAAGCGCGCGCATTATTATATCAAATACCTTTGAGAAATGTAAAAAAAGCGGCAGACATTGGCGCCAGGATAGGCTATACCTCCTTGGAAGCTTTTAGATTTAATCAAAACCTGGAAATAACTGCCTTGGAAAAAGATGAGGGTTTGCTGGCATTGGCTAAATATAATTTCCATAAAATGGAAATAGACATATCACAATATACAGATGATACTGCAGTAAAAAGGTGGTTGGACACCTTTAGGGGAAAATCAAAAACTTTCTCAGAAAAAATATCATTTGTTCAGGGAGATATTGAAGATGCGCAACTTCCGGAAAATTCATATGAAGCTTTGTTTTCAAACCAGTCTTTGCATTGGAAAAAAGAAAAAAGCCTGATCAAGTCCTTTGAAAACATCAGAAACGCCATGACAAACGATGGAAGGTTTGCCTTTATGGTGGCATCCCATTTTCTGGAAGATAAAAAATATTCATATAAAGAGAATTCTTTCAGGTTCAACAAGGTCTTTTTAGATCTCATGGATGCTGTAGGGAAGCGCACTTCTGTTGATGATTCTTATCTGAAGCTAGAACCTGAGTATGATTTATCAGAAATAAGGAAAATGGCAAAAGGAACTGGCTTAAAAATATGCAAAACTGTGAGACATCCTTATCAATATCAGTCAGAAACGCTCATGGATCAGCACTTTCCAGGCATGGCCAGGGAATACATGACTGATAAAATCAGCGATGCAGAGAAAAATGCCATAATAAATGATGCTAAAAAGGAATTGGTGCAGAAATCGCCTCTTGCTTACCCGAGAAACTTGCTTGAAATGGAAACCATCCTAGTGGCGCGCAAAGTGGCTTAAACAAGCGAATAATCTTTATTAACCCATTCTTCCATAGTATTCTGCGGTGACCTGCAGGGCAACTGCCGTCATGCTTATCCACAAGAAAAGCGAGACGAGGAAGTTCTGCCCACCCGGAATCGGCGTGAAACATCGCCGGTTCAAGTGCAGCCCAAAAAGCTGGCTGAGAGGCCAATGCCGGAGAACAGAAACGACACCCATATAATGCATGCAGGTTCCACGGAACCTGATTGGCGGTTTGCCATCAATGCATTGGGATGAAACGGCTCTGGCAGCACGGGTGCAAACACGGTCAAATTGGTTTCACATCAATAGGGCCAAAGTGCTAAGACAAATGTTGCGGGGACTGCTTATGAACTGGCGGTATCTTACAGCCAGGGAAAGTCCTTAACAGAAGGCGGGCTACTGCCGGTCACCAAATTAATTCACTTCTTCTCATTTTATCATAAAATCCCCTTTTTTATGGCAAAATAACATATATTTTTCACCACAGAAATCTATTTAAATGGTTATGTTACTAAGTAGTAGTTATTGGTGATGAAAATGTGTGAACAAAGTGAACCAGGTGCTGCGTATCCTATGGGTACTCCTGAGAGCATTGCGGGGTCATCTATACATTGGGTCGTAGCTGGTGCTTTAGCATATAACTCGCCGCAAGAAGATGCTTTGCGAGGCAGAACAACTGAAACTGTTATAGGACTTGGTCCAAATAGAAAAATGCCTGTTTATTCCGATAAAAGTATAGAGAGGATACCAGATATGAAAAAAAATAACGGGCCAATCGTAATAAAACAAAAAGAACTAATAGACCCTGAAAAAGTTCAAAGAGAAGATGGGTTGAATTATAAAGCAGAACTCAACCCTGATGGTAAGAAAAAACTGATATAAAAAGAAGTCTTTTTTCTTCCTTTTTATTTCTTTGGTTCTAAGTTGAATATGGAATAAAACAAGGTGATGGAATGAGCAATTCTTGTCTGAAAGACCAAAGGGGGCGTATCCACAATGACGGTAGTCGCATACCCAACCAAATGCCTTATGCATCGGATTCTGTAGAAAACCTCATGCTCAGGGGATTTCATCCTCGCTGCATAACCTTTGACAAAGATGGAAAAGAAGTTTTTCCCCAGACATGGTATTGCGGAGACATGATCGCCAGGGTTCATAAGAGACGTGATGGAACTTTATTTTATGATATGCCGAGAATCGGGCAGTGAATTTATTTCTTTTTTTTCTCGGGTTCTTCGGTGAAATAGAACTTCTTCAAAACGAATACTGCTATGAACAAGGCTATGCCTGCTACTGTCATGTAAATGCCTGATGAAAACTCAAAGTCAAAAACTCCTTTCAGGAAGCTGTCCAGGGCTTTGGGCAAGTTTCCTGCAATCTCAGCTGGCAGGGCGCTTGTCACTAGGGAATAGCCGAAATAGCCAAGTAGCAGAACGCATATTCCTGTTGCCAGCACTGTAAAAGCGATTGAGTTCAATACTGTTGATATTTTCCTTGATGCGATATACACCATAACTATTGAAAGCACGACAATGACAATTCCAGCCAGCATAGCATTGGCAAGCAATGCATTGATGCCTGCAAGAGAGAAACCTCCCATATCCTGGTTATAGGCGCTATCTTTCTGCTGCTTTATCTGGTTCTGGAAATCCCTGAGCTGGGTGCACGCGCTTTCTGCTGCTGACACCTGCTCGACAACAGCGTTCATCTGGCTGCAGCTTGTGTCATTCTGCCCAAATGCTTGGCAAAAGCTGCTCCTGGCTGTCTCAACATTTGAACAAGTCATCCCTGCGTTTGAGCAGGCAGCTTTTGCTGCGTTGTCGGCGCTTATTCTCATTTCAGAAGTCTTTGAGCAGACAGAATTCGCTGCCTCGTCCAGCGTGTTGCATGAAATATTATTCAACTGGCAATAGGGCTTGAATTCAGCAGACTGCTGCTGGTATATTTCATTGACTGCGCTGTCCAACAATCCTGAAACATAGTCTTTGGACGTGAGATTCTGAAAATAGCTGCCCTGGACAGCAAGAATCAGCCCAATGGGCATCAGCATAAGGGCGATGAATATGACAATCTTAGAAATTATGGACACGGCTGAAACCATTTTATTATTTTGTTTTTATGGCTTATTAATTTTTTCTGCCTAAGGAATCTTCGCGTAAACAGAATCAGATGCCTTTCCTGCTGTGGCCTTGATCACATACGAAGCATTTGAAGCCAGGGGAGCTATATGCAATGCTCCTGTTTCCCCTTTTTTAATGTCATCATCAAGGGTGAAATTAGTCGGCATGCTGTCCACGTAAAGGTTGATGCTTTCTTTTGGTATGTCAACTGATCCTGAATTTCTTATATATATCAGGGTGCTGCTTGCAGAGTCTATTTTTATCTTTGCTCCGATGACCTCAAATGTATGCTCTGTTTCGTTCGTGGAGGTTTTTGCAGCGAGATTCATCAAATTGCCGAGGTTCGTGTACACGAAGATTAAAATAGATATGGCTATCAGGAGCACCAGGATTGTGCTTATTATATACGAAATGCCTTTTGCGGATTTCATGGTCATCATCTGGCAATTTTATGGATTGCTGACTGTCATTTTCTGCTTCTCTGGTTTTTGAAAAGCTTCTCTACTGTCTGAAGAGTGTCAGCGTCTTCGGGCTGCTTCTCATTGTCTCTGAACCTGATGAGGCGCGGAAAGCGAAGCGCATATCCGGAAGGGTATTTTGGGCTTTTTTGTATTTCCTCATAAGCAACTTCTATAACAATTTGCGGCCTTACTGAAACGTCCCTGCCTGACTCGCTGGTTATTATTTTCTTCATCTTTCTTGTGACATCCTCAAGCTGCTCATCTGTCAAGCCTGAGCCGAGCATGCCTGTTGGTAAAAATTCCCCTGTTTCCTGGTTTCGCGCTGCAAGGAACAGCGAGCCAATCCATTTTGCCCGCTTTCCCTCCCCCCATGTTCCACCTACTATTACGAGATCTAATGGGTCCATAATTGGCTTTACCTTGAGCCAGTAGCCGACTCTTTTGCCAGGCTGATAGTGGGCGTCAAGATTCTTGACAATAATTCCTTCTTCACCAATTGCCAGCGAATGCTTGTAAAATTTTTCAGCCTCATTCAGTTCTTTTGTCTCAATGTGCTCTATCAGGCAGAAGCCCTTTACAGGGGATATTATTTTATTAAGAGATTCCCACCTCTTTCTGAAAGGGCTCTTCATGAAGCTCTCTCCGTTCAGGTATATCATGTCAAACAGGTCTATGCGCACCGGAATTTCCATGACCATTCTCTCTATGTCGTACTTCCTCTGTATTCTCCTGGAAAGGCTCTGGAAAGGGAGTGGATGATTTTCTTTTGTGACAGCTAAAATCTCGCCTTCAACAATAGCTTCTCCTGCTGTTATGCAGCTTTTTGCCAGCTTTGCAATCTCAGGGAACTGCCTTGTGACATTGTCCATGCTCCTGGAGAAAATTTTCACGCCACCAGGCGACTTGTGAATCTGGGCCCTGAAGCCGTCAAGCTTGACTTCCAATGCCGGATGCTCAAATGCCTCAAGCGCTGTTTTAAGGTCCGGAGCCCTGTCAGCGAGCATAACTCTTATTGGAGAGCCTGTTTCCGGCTCGACCTTAAGGCTGCCTGAACGCGCCATCTCAGCAACCTTGCCGTAATCACCGACAATGTCAAATGCTTCTTCAACTTCTTTTTCTGACCTGCCGAATGCTTTTGCTATTGCATTCCTTACCAGGCCTATGGAAACCCCTATTCTCATCCCGCCGATTACAGTCCTGACGAGATATTTGGCTTCTTTGCCAGAAGCGTGGCTCAGGAGCTCTGATATAAGAGATATCTTCCTTTCTTGCGAGCTCTTGCCTGATATCCCAGGCAGCTTCCTGAGATTGTCAAAAACCATGTCAACTGTCAGCTCTTTCTTGGCAAGAGTCAACTGTTTTTTCCTTGAGATGAAAAACTTTGCTGATATCCCCAAATCTCCGGTTTCCTTGAATTTTTTTTCTAGGTCCTTCTCTGAAGCTCCGCAGCATTTTGATATCACTCGCTTCATCATTTCTGCTGCTATTCCAAGATCAAGCTCGCCCTGCGAATATACAGAACCCATGGAAAGAAGAACTATCTTTGATAATGCGCTGCCTGAGTGGGAATAGAGCTCTGCCAGTATATCAGCTTTCTCAAGCTTTTTGGGCGTATTTTCAAGCCTTTCATAATAGACAGCAAGCTCCCTGTAAAGCATTATCATCACTATGATTATTTTATATTTTATTGCTGTTAAATCTATTATATGAAAAGGCATTCTTTGATAGCTCTATTGATTCTGATGGCATTGCTGGCAGCTGGCTGCGTGCAGACTGGAAACGCAAAGTTCCTGAACATAACAATGGACATACCACAGAGTGTTTTTTCTGACCAGGAATTTTCCGCGTATATTGACATAAGCAATGAGGGAAACAGGACATACACCAATGTGCAGGCAGACTTCTTCAACACAGGCGCCTTTGATAAAAAAAACTCATGCTCGCTGGGCTCGAGGACCATGAGGCCTCTTGACTGGGCAATAATTGACTGCAGGCTGAAATACAACAGGTTCATTGAGCGTGACGTGACAGAGCGCGTGGACGTGAGAATAAGGTATGACAACAACTATAATTTTGGCATAACATTGCTTGGAATGAGCGAGAAGAAGTATGAAGAAAGGCGAATAACAGGAACTCTTGAATCGCTTCCGAGAACGTTCAGCTTCAGCAATGAGGAAATCAGCGCTGACATAGAGCTCAGCGAGAATCCTGTGGTGGACAGGAACGACAATGAGAATTATGCTTATTTCACAATAAGAAATTCTGGCAGTGGATTCATAGAGAACATAAACGGCGGCGATGTTAAAATAACCAGCGTTCCTGCGGGAATGGTTACTGATTGTGATGCTCCTTCGCTGCTATTCCATGACAATGGCGTTTTCCCGAAAATAACATGCAAGCTTGCCAGAAGCTCAGAGCCTTACCAGAACATATACATATTCCTGAATATAGACTACAATTACGAGCTAAGGAGAAGCGGCACAATACTGGTGAAGAAATAGTGCCTGGCAGCTGAGGGGGGTAATGGAACAGCAGGGGTTCGAGTGATTTGAGACCCCATACACCCTTACTTCATACGGCAGAAAAATGGCACCCCTATCTTTGGCATGTCCATGGAGATTATTTAAGCATATTTCCCGATAATTAATAATATCCTGTTTGTGTCGATTGAAATGAAAAATAAAATGCTTTTTGTGGCTGCTGTTGCGCTTGCAATTATTGCAGCAGGATGCGCCACCCAGCAGACGACTGTTACTATTTCAGAAACAGACGGCGTTGTTATAAAGAGCTTTTCTGCGGATGTGATGACATATTCAAACCAGGACCCTATACCGCTGTACCTGGAAATAGAAAACGAGGGCGGAACCACTGCTGAGAGCACGAGTGCTGAAATAATTGGCGCGAGCTGGACCACAAAACCTGTATTCACTATAGGAAACATGTTTCCGCCATCCATAGAGCCTCCTGTTCCAGGCCAATATGAGGTGTTTGCGCCGACGCTTTCTCCTTACACAAGCCTGCCAGAAGGCGTAAATACAAACACCCAGCTGACAGCCAGAGTCACTTATGTTTACTACAGCAACGGCGAAGTCCAGGTTCCTGTTATAAACAAAAACGAGTACAGGCGAAGGGTGCAGGTGAAGGAGACCCTGCCGACAATTCCTCCTGTTTCAAACAGCAAGGGCCCTATACATATTGACATAGATGAAAGGGGCGTCAATCCCATAATAGCCACGGCAGACGGTGGGAGCAACCAGCAGGTTTCTTTCAGGATTTACATAAAGAATGTGGGAAGCGGCGCGCCGATATCAGGGGATGACATTGGTCTGATGAACGCAACGCTGACACTTCAGGGGCTTAATGCAAGCTTCAACGAGTGCCTGAGTAACACTGCTTATCGCGGGACTTCTGTCAACATCCCGCTCACCCTCAGGCACGGAGAGTATGTGGTGGTGCCTTGCATAGCAACAGTTACTGTGCCTAACCTGCATGACACGTTCCATGTGATAATGAGCACGCGTTACACATACTTCACTGAGCAGCAGATTTCAGTTGCCATCGCAGGCGCGCCAAGGTCATAGGGGTTAGGAGAAAAATCAGGCTAGCGGATTCTAATTTATTCGAGAAGCAGACAAATGCTGGGGAATTTTGCCGCCTCTCTGTTTGCCTTGGCTCTCTATTTTATTCTCACTTCCTCAAAGCTCACTTTGCCCTTTTCCACAAGGCTCCTGATTTTCTTCTGCTTTTCTGTCATTTGAGAGGAGCTACTCTTGAACTCCACGAAGATTATGCGCTCGTCGTCAAATTGAATGCCATCTATTGGCGTGCCAATGAACCTGAAGCTTTGCGGGTCGTGCTTGTATTTTTCCAGGAAAGGGAAAAACTGCTCGCTCATTTTTCCATACCTGACAGAAAGGCTTTGCTTCTCAGAGGAGATGGAACTTATTTTCTTTAGAGAGATATAATATAGATAAGCAAGCACTATGACCAGAACCAGCAGAACAAGCTCGAGCATGACTAATAAGCTTGCCTGTGAATTATTTAAGACATTTCGCCATAAATTATTGCTTATCGGGGTTGTGGTGTAACCAGGTTAGCACATCTTCAATGAGCTAAGAGTTGGCTCCAGTCCGCCTTCGGAATGGAGCGGCAAGAAGAAACCAACAAATCGCGGTTCAAATGGCTTTTTCTTTTGGGAGAAAAGAAAAAGACCATCGAAAAAGAAAAGACAAAAAACGATGGAAGACCTGATAATCCGCGCAACCCCACTTTTTTATTTTCTAAGCCCGATATCTATTTATGCAGCCTGAAATATACCAGGGGTTCACGGTCTACAAGAAGAATTATGGCCCTGTCTGGGTTGCGCTGCATTCGGGCCCGGCAATAAGGCCCACCACCAGGGATGATAATTCTGACACAATAGCTAACATATGCTGGGAGAAATCCGGCGGCACCATGATACTTTCAAACATGCCCAGGGATGTTGTATTAGGAATAGACTTCAACAGGGAGCTTCCTAATTCAGAAACTGCTATTGAGGCTTACCAGAAACTTGCTGAAAACGGGCACGGCGATGAAAAAAGAAAATACAAGAGCAGGTATGCGCTTGTGGCTGCCACCAAGAAAGCTTATCATGAGAAGGCAAGGATATACAACTCCCTGTGGTCATGCGTGAGAAGCTCAGGTGATTTCATAGTTTTCCTTCACAGGCAGTTGCCCAGGATGAGAAGCTATCCGTCTGCCATAGATTTCATAACCTTCAATGATATCGGAATAAAGAGAGATGTAATGAAAAAGATAGTTGATGACATAAACAGCGAAAACCGTGATTTATTCAGGAATATGGAGAAGAACTTCAAGAACGTTACATACATAGAGCAGATGAAAAAAGTGAATATTTTCGGGATAAAAAGCAGGTATGTAATGAATGACATCAAAATAATAGGCAGATATTGCGACGCGAAGATAATGGAGAAAGCCAGCACTGATTTCAATGAGCATAATTTTCTTGCAGCGTGCAGCAGCGCGCTGAAGAACATGCCGCCTCCCGAAATAACAATGGAGCGCGTCTTCTCTGCAGAGAAGGCGATAGGTCCAAAAAAGGAAATAATAAAAAACACGAACAAGATTGCGATAGAAGTGGAAAT
>CAZBKL010000029.1:0-9408 GCA_964492465.1 uncultured archaeon | reverse complement strand
CTTTCTTTCGGGACGGCACTTCTTTCTTTGTAAGAAAGAAAGGTCGTTTCGAACCCACGGGTCCTTTCGGAGACTAGCTTAGCAGGCTAGCGCCATAGTCTGCCGCCGCAGAAGCGGGGGCATTTAACCACTTGGCTACCCCGTCAATGAACTGAATAGAATATAATTGTTTGGGATTTAAAGTATTGATTTTCAGGCAGTTTGGGCTAGCTTGGTTTCACGACTAGGACAGCTCACCTCAGCTTCTCGAGAATCTCCCTTTCAACATCAGGAATCCTCAGCTTGTTGTAGATGCTGTCGAGCTTGTTCACTTTCTCCTCTATGTTCTTCAGCCTTTCTATGAGAAGAACATCCATGGGCTGGGTTTTTGAAGAGCCTGGAACAGAAATGGTGTTCAGCCTCTTCTCGATCATGTTGACCTTGTCATCGAGGTTCCTCAGAAACATCTCCTGTCTCCTGAATTTCTCTATTATTGCAAGCACAGCTTCCCTTGTGAAAATATCCAATGCAACCTGCTCTTTCTCTGGCATACTAGTTTATTTGTGGTTAATATATTTAAATGAAATCCCCATGAAACTACTGGCTTAAGGCTTGAATTTATCATGGATTTCTTTCGAATTCTTACAATTTCTTAAGAATTCAAAATGAATAAATAATATCATGAGGTTCTCAGATGAGAAGGCAAGAGCGCTTTTCATGAAATATGCCCTGCCCTGCGCTGAAACGCTGGTGAAAAGGGGCATTATGAAAGGCAGTGAAGCAGGGGGCTTGATGGAAAAAGCTGCTTCTGGTATGGAGATGCCAAAAGGCTCTGAAAAAATTTTCAAGACAGCCCTCAGGGAATGTGGAAAGATTGCGAGAAATTCAGGTAAAACTTCAATTTGCATAGAATCTGTCAGGAAATATTTCCTCTTTGGGCATGATGATGCTGTAAGAAAAAGATATGAAAAATTCAGGGACTTTGACCCTGCGAGCTGCGCTGTTTATCCGGGAAAGGTTAAGAGCATTAGGAACGGAAAGGCTGTTGTGGAAACTCCGTTAGAGGCTTCGGAATTCAGCACGCTGCTGTGCCCTGAAATCAAAAAGGGCGATTGGGCTTCGGTTCACAGAAATTTCATTGCTGAAAAAATAAGCCCTAAGCTTGCAAAGAGTTTGTGGCGGAGGAAAAGGAGCCTGTTTTAAAATTATTTTAACCCTGCTACATTATAGTTATTATGGCTTTATCGAGAAGGGAAATCCTTGGCACATCATTCGCAATCACAGCTGCAATAATAAGCGGCTTCTCCATACCCCTGAACAAAATTTTTGTGGTCGCCATTGATCCGCTGGCTTTTACTGCGATAAGGTGCATAGCCATAGGGGTTGTGTTTCTGTTTATTTCATCTTTCAAATCAGGGATTTCGCCTGCAAAAATTAAAAAACTTCCCTGGAAATTGCTGATAGCAATAGCTGCAACTGGCGGCTCTTTTGCCTTCCTGCTCTTTTTCAGCGGCTTGAAGCTCACAACATCAGGAAGGGCAGCTTTCCTGCAGAAGACCATGCCGTTTTTTGTTGTGCTGCTTGCTTTCATTTTCCTTAGGGAGAAGATAAGCAGGAAATACGCAGCTGCGATAATTGCCATGGCAGCGGGGGCCATTATTTTGTACTCTGCTTCAATAAGCCCGGCAGAGATGTGGCAGGACCCTGCTCTGGGAGATGCCCTTGTAATAGGAGCTGCCTTCTTATGGGCAGTTGAGAGCGTGATAGCAAAGAAAGCCATGAAATCAGGAGCTGACAATTTCATAGCATCATTTGCAAGGATGTTCTTTGGTGGGATGATTCTTCTTGGTTTTGCTGTTCTTGCTGGAAAGGCAGACCTGCTGCTCAGTCTTAATTGCCAGCAAATAATAAACATATCAGCATCAACAGCTGTGCTCTTCTGGTATGTTCTTTTCTGGTACTGGAGCATTAAAATGATAAATGTTTCCAAGGCTTCGGCAATTCTTTTGCTTGCTCCTGTGGTTTCCCTGGCATACGGATATGCCTATCTCGGAGAGCCAGCCCCTGCTATGCAGATCTTTGGCTCTGCTGTGATAATCGCCGGAGCCTATCTCATGGCAGGGATAAAAAGCGAGGGCAATTATGTCAAAAATTAAAAAAATTCTTGTTTTCGGAAACCCTCATGTCAGCAAAGACTCGCTGCCTTTGAAGATGATTCCTTATTTGCAGAAAGAATTTCCTGAAATAGAGTTCAAGGAGCTTGACGGGATAGATGAAATCCAGAATCATGGGAAAGACCTGGTGATAATTGATTCTGTGCAGGGGCTGAAGAAATGCGTTGTGCTGAAGGACATAAACAGGCTCGAAACAAATAAATCCATTTCAATCCACGAATTTGACCTCGCGCAAAACCTGAAGCTGCTGAAAAAAATCAAGGCAATTAACAATGCCACGATAATAGGGGTGCCGATGAAGATGGGCAAAGAAAAATCATTTGATCAGGTATGTAAGATAATAAAAAACATATAAAAGGCGATAATAAAGTAACTTCATGAGCAAAGCAGATGAAAAAATAATTCTTCGCAATGCAAAGGATATACAACTTGAAGATGCTCACGGAAAGGCTGGAAAAAGAAGAGTAATATTCTCAGGCATTCCAAAGAGCAAAATTTCGGCAGTAACCATAGGATACCTGCCAAAGGGTGGAGTATTCGACTGGCATATGCACGATGATTTGGATGAAATTATGTTTATTATGAAAGGCAAGGTTTTGGCAGAGTCAAGAACCCAGAAATTAAAGGCTGAGAAAGGGAGTTTCATTTTCTTCCCACATGGCATTGAACATAGACAGTCCAATATAGGCTCAGGGGAGCTCGTTGCGGAATTCATGCGAATAAAGATATAGTCACTGTTCGTAGAGCTAATGCCACTTAATCCTTAGGAAATGGCTTGCGCAGCTCATGCAAGGATCATAAGCTCTTATAAGATTTTCAACATCGTGCTGTATTTCGTGCCTGCTCTTTTTCAGGATTGTGGGTATCAGTTCCTTGATGTCAGATTCCATTTTTATCTGGTTCTGGGCAGTGGGAATTATGAAATTAACATACTTTATTTTTCCGTCTTTTCCGAGGTCCACCATGTGGTAAAGCGTGCCGCGGGGCGCTTCTATGACTCCGACTCCTTTGCCCTCCTTCATCTTAACTTCAGGCTTTGCTTCAGCTTTGAATTCAGCACTTTCTAAAATTTCCAGCGAGTGGTCTATGCTGTGCAGTATTTCTATTGCCTGCCCAAGATTGTTGTGAAAAACATCTGTTGATGGAAAAACTGAAAGGGCTTTCTGGCAGTCGCGCTTCGTATCCTTGTGCAGTGCTTCCCTGTTCAGGTTCATCCTGGCGAGAGCGCCGACCATGTATTCTTTTCCCTCGAACTTGAAGCCAGTTGCTTCAGAGTATGGTATGATAACCCTGTTCAAATAATCCCAGTAATCTTCTTCCCTGAGCTTTGTGCCGCTTGTGGAGCATATTTCCCCTTCAAGGAAGCTGAAATCCTTTGTGGCAAGAGCCACGAATTCGCTTGACCGCTTGAAGCTGAAAGGAGAATTGTAGAACATTTCTATAAGCTCCATCACATTGCTTCTGACAGCCCTGAGGTCATTTGCCAGTTTCTTCACATCTTCCTTTTTCGGGATATTTGAAAAATAGCCTATCTGCTCAAAAGTCGGGTGAATGGCCCGGCCAGCCACGACTGCGGAAAGGGCATTGCCTGCTGCTTTCACAGCAAAGGCTTTTTTAAGCAACTCGTCTTTGGAGCTGTCAAGGTCGAGAACAGAATCAACGCCAAGCAAATCCGGCATGCTGAAAAAGTAAAGATGAAGAGCATGGTCCCTTATCATCAGTCCGTACATGGCGAGCTTGCGAAGAAGCATGGTCTGCTCTGTCGGCTGCACACCGAGAGCTTTTTCCATAGCCTCTATGCTGCATGTGAGGTGAGCCAGGCTGCAGGTGCCGCATATCCTGGAGACCAGCTGGGGAACGCTTGCAAAAGGCTTTCCGCGCATAGCCTGCGTATAGAACCTCTTGTGCTCAAGTATTTTCAGTTTGGCGTATTTGACCTTCCCGCTTTTCACCTTTATCTCCAGGTCTGCGTGCCCTTCTGTCTTGCTCACATGCTTTATGTTCAGGTCAAAGTCCTTATGCATTTTCATCATCCTAATATATTTTATGGATGTGAAAACGCCGGGAAGATAAAAATCTTACCGAGCGTTTAATCACCTTATTTGATACCAAATTCCTTAAGCATTTTATCCATGGCTTCAAGAAAAATCTTCTCGTCCATTGGGCAGCCTGGAACGCTCGCATCAACTTTTACGATTTCATTCACAGCAGCTGCTTTTTTGCGGTAGCCGAATTTCCTGAGAATCGGCTTTATCTCAGCCAGCTGCTCGCTGCTGAAGCTGTTGCGCTGGTTTGAGGGCGCTCCTGTGCAGGCGCAGCTTCCGACTGCCACAAGCTTCTTGCAGTTTTTCCTTATTTCCTTAAGCTTTTTCTCCTCATTCTTGCCTGTTATGGCTCCTTCCACGAACGCGACATCAAGATTTTTTGGGCTGCTCTTTTCCCGCAGTGCCTTGAAATGGCAGAATTCTATGAGGTTTTTCCACTCAAAATAATGCTCGTTCAGCAACTCTGTGAAAACTATGGAGCTGTCTTCAGAGCATGTGAAAGTGAACCAGCCGGCGCGGAGCTTTGGCATAAGAGTAATTAAGCCCCGCATTATAAATAATTTGGAGCCAATCCAAAGGCATAAAAACTCATATGTTAATAAGAATTCTTGTCATTTATCATCCTTAGCATAATTTACAAATCATAACAACTAATAAGTAGTCACAAACCGAAACCTTTATATACCCCTTGAGGACATAGATAAAGAAAGGTGAACAAAATGAATTTGCATGAATATATAAGATATTTTAAGGAAAACGCCAATATTTTTTCGCCGCCTCAAATGAATGCCCATGCGGATAAATTGATGGGCAAGGTGCAAGATGCAATATCACGGGGCGAAAATATAAACGTAGGTGTTGTAAGGGGGCAACTAATGGGTTTTTATCAGTCCGCATTCAGCAACGCGATGTCCCAGTATAACGCATCCCTAATAGAAGAGGTAAGATTGGTGAACCTAGCTGGAGCAGCGGAATTTCTCGCAGGAGCATATGAACGTGGTTTTGATGTGAGCAGGTATGTGCCAACAATAGACAGGGAAATGAGAGAAACATATCGTGACATCACAGCAAGAGATGAAATGAAAGAGTTATTTATCGGAATGTCGTTTCCACAACGATAAGCTCTTCCCATTCGATTTTTTCTTTTTTCAATATTTTTGCTTCAAACCCGTTTTCTTCCAGAAGCTTTATAATATCGCCAGAAAGCGATGAGAAAAGAAGCAGTATTTTTCCTCTGCTGTTCAGGTGGCTTCTGCATTCGCTGATGAACCTTTCTATAATATTGCCGTTCTGATGAATTGACCACTGCTCTTTTCCAGCAATGCCACTGTCCTGGTCAGGCAGGTATGGTGCGTTGAATATTATGAAATCAAAACTGCCCTTGACATTTGCGAAAAGGTCTGAACAAAAAGCATTCAAGCTGATTGAATTGGCTTTTGCGTTCTGAATTGTTGTTTCAACAGCTTCTGGGTTGATGTCTGTTGCCGTCACTGAGGCGCCAAGCTTGGCTGCCAGTATGGACAGGAATCCGGAGCCGCAGCCGATTTCCAGAAATCTGACATCTTCCAGGCTTTTTCCAAGCTTCTCTATTTCCTGGGCAAGCAGCAGTGAGTCTTCCTGCGGAAAATAGACAGAATCAGGGATTTCCAGGTTTATCTTTCCTTTTGATGAATCAAAGAAAAACTTTTCCATGAATACTGAAATAAGGATATAATATTTAAAGTACATTTGTTAATATTATGAACTCAATAACATTTCTCGGGACAGGGGGCGGGCGAAGTGTTGTGTTCAGCCAAGTGCGCGCAAGCGGTGGAATTTATTTCGAGCTCGACGGCGAGAGATTCGTACTTGATCCTGGTCCTGGCTCGCTTGTTAATATGAGAAAGCTGAAGTTGAAAGAGCCGCACGGGCTCCTGATAAGTCACTATCATGTTGACCATATCTCTGATGCCAAAACGCTGCTCGATGGCATGAAGGAGCCTTTCCTGATTGCAGAAGAGCATGTAATAAGCGGTGATGAAAACAGCCCTGGATTGGGAAAATATCACATTTCAAAAGCTGCTTTTCTTAAGCAGCTGAAAGCTGGCGAATCTGCTAAAATTCCTGGAAGTGAAATTAAAATAACTGCAACAAAATGCAAGCACACTTCGCCCTGCATAGGCTTCCTGATAGAGGGCTCCAGGAAAATCGGCTATGTCTCTGATACAACATATTTCAAAGGAGTCCAGAAGCCTTTTGAAGGCTCTGATTTGCTGATATTCAATGTGCTGGTTCCCTGGAAAAAAGACCCGTTCGAGAGGAAGCACCTGAGCGCTGACGAGGCAGCTGATTTTATTAAAAATCTAAGGAAAAAGCCCAAGCTCGCCATAATACAGCACTTCTCGTTCTGGATGCTCCAGAACAATGTCTATGCCCAGGCAAAGATGATTGAAAAGGAAACGGGCGTGAAGACAATTGCTGCTAAGGATTTCATGAAAGTCGATCTCGACAAGCTGAAAGAAGAAAAGAAGGGGCTGGAAAGGTTTGGAAGCTGAGGGGGCATGGAAAGGGTAAGGGCTTCTGTTTACAAGTTTTACAAGCAACAAATTCTCTTAAGCCCCTGCCATTGTGTTGCTCTTATTCCTGCTCCGCATAAAATTTCTTTTCAGGCTTTTGCTTTTCAGGTTCGCTCTCTTGTTTCTGCTCTTTCTTCGCGGGCTTCCTTGAGTGGTAAAGCATCTTCACTTTGTTTGACCTGCCGCGCTTTATCATGGTTATTATCCCCCGCTCTTCAAGGTCTTTCAGCACCCTGGAAACCTTTGATTTTGACATGTCGCATTCCCGCACAATCTTCCGCTGTTCAATTTCGCCGCCAGCTTCAAGCACCTTCTTCATTATGGTGCGCTCATCTGCGTTCAGTATTGGAAGCACATGCTCTATGCGGTTTCTCCTCCTCATGACAAGGAAGAAGAATGCTGCTGGCAGGGATATGATTATGAGAGCTGCGCCTATGAGCATAAGCTCTGGCCCGAATATCTGCTCATATATCACAGAAGCTTCTATTGACTTCCCGAGCTGGGGCTTTATGAAAAACCATTTGACGAAAATCTTCCTTCCGTCGCTTCCCTCAGAGCCTGTGTCTGGCGTAAAGGGATTAAATCCAGAAAGATTTATTTTGCTCTTGTCGACTATTCCTGCGCCCAGCGGGAGATTGACCATAAGGTCAAACTCGCCTATTATTCCTGTTATGGGAAAAATGTAGGAAAACATCTTTGCAGAGCCAAGGCTTCTAACGAGGTTGTATGCAGTGAATCTGTATGTTACTGCCGTTTCATTTATCTTGTCGCAGGATATCAGGGTTCCGGCGCCTTGCTCCATCACGGCGCAATCCAAGAGGCCTGACTCTCCAGAAACCTGCACGTTCTTGATGTAGGCAAGAACAAAGAAATCGCTCTTGTCTGTCTGGTTTTCATAGTTCAGAACAGCCTCCCAGTCAGATGAGCCGTCATCATTTACAGTTACGGTTATTTTTTGCTCGCTTACGGGCGCAGCAAAAGCCGTGAACGAGAGCAGCGTGATAAATATCAAAGCAATGCAAATCTTCTTGTACATAATGATTACTTGACAGTTGAGATATTTAAAATTCCCAATCCTTTAGAAATTCCTCAATGAGTCGAGAAGCTTGTCCTCCTGCTCCCTGCTCCTTTTTATTATCCCGCCAAGCAGGTACTCTATTCTCCTGAGCCTGTCGTCAATGGCGCTGATCTGCTTCCTTGTCTCTACGAAAGAGCACCAAAGCTGGGCTATCTTGACCTCATCAGCATTCTTGTAGGCTCCGCGATGCCTGGCTGTCTTGAGCAGAATTTCGTTTAGAAACATCTCGTCTTCTGATGAAAGAAACTTTTTCCAGTTCTTTGTCGCATTGAAAATCATGTATTCTCCCCATTTCATTACAAAATTAATAATTACTGTTTAGTAAAAAGCTTTTAAAGCTTGTTGGAAAGAACCGAAGGTTTATATGGTTTTCATCCCTATTATCCAGAATACTCAATTGAATTGAAAGGATGATTGGCATGCAAAAAGGGGATTTTGTACGCATAGATTATGTTGGTAGGGTCAAGGACACCACGGAGGTGTTTGACCTTACAATAGAGGATGTCGCGAAGAAGGAGAAGGTCTTTGACCCGAACATGAAATACAAAGCTGTTCCAGTCATAATAGGCGAAAGTTTTGTGATAAGGGGCCTTGATGATGAGCTGCTTAAAATGGGCGTCGGGGAGAAGAAGACCATCAGCCTGGAGCCGAAAGAGGCTTTTGGCGAACGCGATCCCAAGATGATAAAAATTATTCCTAAATCTGCTTTCAGGCAGCAGAAATTTGAGCCTGCCCCAGGCATGTTCATAAATATGTCCGGCTTCCGCGGCCGCATACAATCCTGCGATTCTGGGCGAGTACGCGTTGACTTCAACAACCCGCTTGCGGGAAAGGCTCTTGAATACGAGGTTGAAATTAAGGAGAAAATAACAGAGCCTGTTTCGCAGATTAGTGCTATTTTTGAGTTCCTTGGGCTTGATGACGTTTCTGTCAAGCTCAGCAACGAGACAGCTGAAGCTGAAGTTTCAAAAGCCCTTCCACCCCAGATGAAAGAGCAGATTTCTAGTTTGATAACAAAATACGTGTCAAACGGAAGCCAGAAAATAGAAAAAGTCAAGTTCTCTGAAGTCTATGAAAAGCCCGCTGAAAAACCAGAAGGAGCAAAAGAAGAGGAACCAGTGGACTGAGAAAAAAAATTTCTCCAGAACCATGGCAAGCAACTTGGCTTACGAAATCAAGCCAAAGATGGGGGCTTCCGCAGCTTTTTTGTGTTTCTGATGACAAGCCCCTGCTTTCTGCTGATCCTTACAAGAATATTTCAACTCCCTTATGGCTTATGACCGAGCCAGACTTTCCTGGCATTTGCTACCCTTTGGATGACTGATATGTTAGCAAGAACAGCTGTGAGAGCAACTAAGTATGCTGATATTTGCTGCAGTGAAAATGCTGCTAATAGGATGGCGAATATTACAAGCAGCTGCCTGTCTGTGTGATCAAGTATGCTCCCGCTTGCGCCGTGCCCTTCGCTATGAGGAACTACGTTCTTCTCAGCAGAAGATGACTTGGCGAAAGATGTCATCAGGCAACCAAACGCGAGGAGCAATATCCACGCATATGACGGAAGCAAGAAAAATGGG
>CAZBKL010000028.1:0-9418 GCA_964492465.1 uncultured archaeon | reverse complement strand
AGCGGGTAGCTCATCTCAAGCTTTTTCATGTCCTCCTTGCTGACCATGTATAACTTATAGCCAGACTGGTATATAGGCTTTTTCCCATGCGCGCGCTTAGCCAAATATCTGACTGGCAAGTGGCAGTGGCAGGTTCAAAATTATACAATTGCCTTTAGCATTTCCAGGTTAAGCCTGCCCATGGTCATGACATTAAGGTCACTGCCATATGCTCCTGCAGACCTTTTGTATTTGTCATTTATCCGGATCTCATGCACAACGCCACCTTCGCCCAGGGAAATATGCACATGCAAATCTTCGGATTTCATATCACATTCTCCTGTTTCTTCAAGCTGCAGCATTCCTCTTGCATACTGCCCCCATGGAACATATCCTGAAGCTCCGCTCCAAACCCTGTTGTGGTCAAGTGACATCCATTCAAGATGGCGCTGCCTGTTGTCAATGCTGAAGTGCACATTGCCTCCTTCCGTATTTATTCTGCTTTGTATTTCTTCATTGTCAATATATATTGAATTGTCTCCCATTTTTTATCCCAATACATTAGCCTGGCTGGGTTTAAGAATTAACAGCAGAAAATATGGAAATTTTTGCAAGAAATAATTTTTATTTTTCCCCGCCAAACAATTCGGTTGCAGGGCATCCAAGCTTGCGCTGTTTGCAGAACTTGCAGGCTAGGGAGCCCCGGACAAATGCGTTGCCAACAAATGTGATAAGGAAAAGCAGGATTATCGCAGCAAGAATCGTCCATTCAAAATTATTTAACAGCAAAAATATTCCTGAAAATATTGGAATAAGCGTGACCAGAAAGTCCGGGAGCACATCAACCCACGTGATTTTCCTGTCTGTGAATTTTCTGCTGCTCCTTTTGAAAAGCAGTGCTGAAAGCTTTCCTTTTCCAAAACAACATAGCTTTCCATAATAATAGCAGCTCGTGCAGCCGCCATTAAGCAGCCTAATCTCCAAAAAAATACAATAAGCAAGATATATCAAAGCCCACATGACTCCGAAAAACAATATCACGTACAATCCCAGGAGATAGGCAGAAATTGAAATGGCATTTGAAACGAGAATGAACCAGAAAGGATAATTCTCAAAGCATTTCATAAAATATAATTGCCCGGAAATTATTAAATATTAATTTTATCCAGCACCTTCTCCAGGTGCGTAACATCAGGAATTATGTGCTTCACTCCAAGCTCCTCAGCTTCTTTCCTGCTGAGATGGCCGGTGAGCACAACAATTGGCATCACGCCAGCTGCCTTTGCCATAAGCACGTCGCCTTTGGCGTCGCCGACAAGAACTGCTTCGCTGGGGTTGACATTCTGCTGGCTGAGAATCTGCTCAACCATGAAAGCATGGGGCTTCTGTTTTTCAGGGTCTGTTATTTCTTGTGAAAATATAATTTGGGCGAAGACGTCAGGAAATCCAAACTTCGGCATTATTTTTTCTTTCAGGAGAGCTGGGTTCACGCCAGTAACGATTCCTATTATGTATTTCCTGTTGAGCCTTTCCAGAAGCTCCTGCGAACCGCTGACAGCTGAAAGGCAGTCAACAAAAACATTGCTGAAAAGCTTCTCTTCATAAATCTCATGAGCCTTTTCCAGAAGCTCCGGCTTTTCTTTCAGGAGCTCCCTTAGTTCCTCAAGCTGCGACTTGCCCCATTTTGCTAGAATTCTTTTCCTTTCTTCTTCTGGTGTCAGGCGAATTCCAAGCTCAGAAAGAGTTTCATGATAGCACTTGAAA
Source organism: uncultured archaeon (assembly GCA_964492465.1). Taxonomy (GTDB): domain Archaea; phylum Aenigmatarchaeota; class Aenigmatarchaeia; order GW2011-AR5; family JAHLMP01; genus CAZBKL01. The sequence goes on along the minus strand of CAZBKL010000028.1, from coordinate 7,675 downwards.
TATCCTTTTGTCGAGCCCAAGGTGAAAACATCATCCCAGTCAAATATTATGAGCCTGATCATATAATGAAATGAAGAGCCAAGTTTTTAATACCTGCGCCTGCTTCATAAATCATGGACCTGGTAATATTTGCGACAAATATACTAGTAGACCTTTTCCTGGTGCTGATTTATCTGGGCATGGGAATCTGGATAAGCAGGAAGCTGAAACTTTCATGGAATTTTGTGCTATGGATTTCCGCGGTCTTCATAATTCTGCAAACAATTCTAAACTCCTTTTACATCATCCCATATTTTTTTATCAACAGTGATATCATGAATCAGTTATATATGTCATTGCCTTCTCTGGCAGTCTTGGTAATTTTTTATGTGGTTATAGAGGAATCTGCCAGATACGTCTCGTTCAAATATATTTTCAAAAAGCTTGGTATAAAGCCGGGCAAAAAAAGCGCTGTGTCCTTGGGCTCTCTCTGGTGGACTGCAGCAGGGCTAATTATCATAATCACGTCAACAACATCTTTCCTCTTTATGACATTTCCCTCAATGCATTTTGATAGTTATATTTCAGACATTACTGGGTTTCAATGGCAGCCTCAGGACAATGCTGCTGGAAATAGCACCATGAATCTGATAAATATGAAAATCAGCAATGGTGGGGGAATGTTTTCTGACGAATTCCTGAATGAGGCTTTTAAATTCGACATACTCCAGTTGCTTGCCAGAATTGTTTTGGAGTTTCCGTTTTTGGCGATGGATATTGGACTTTCTCTGCTAATAGTCGCATCAATAGGAAAAGGTAAAAAACACCTGTTTATCGCAGCCATAATTGCACATTCCATGATTAATTTTATTGGCTCAGTTCCGAATAATATATACGCAACAGCAGCGCTCTACGCAGCATATCTTGCAATTGCTGCAGTTGTTCTCAATTACACTTCTGATCTTTGGAAAAAGGGAGCAGTGAGAATAAAGAACAAATTCATGGGAATTCTTGAAAAATGGTATGAATAAAATATCGCCTATATCAAGCCGCTTTATTTAGAATAATTTTCAATTCCATTATAGAGAAACCATCTTCTCTGTAAAAGGGAAATTCTTTCTCTTTCGCAAACAGCATGGCTCCGAGCAATTCGTTGCCAAAACCGCGTATTATGGTCGTCATGTCGGTATTCCTTTCAACCGAAATTCTGTAATCAGTTGAAAAACGGTACAATAACCTATTAGCAATGCGTTGAAAATAAGTTTGATGCATATCACTTACTATATGAGAAAGCTCAGAAGCCATCAAGCCAACCTTAACAGGTGAACCTGAATCTCTGGCGCAGTTGTCTATTTCTATAAAAAAACCTTCTGGTTCAAGATCTGCATAACCTGCGAGTGCATCATCCAAAATAGCATATCCTATCTGAACATCATGGCCAAGCAGTTCTGGATAGCCTCTTTTTATTGTTGTTCCAAGCAATTTTTCCAATTCTTTCATGAACAGAGAAAACACGCTAATTATTTAAAACAATCTCAGCCTGAAATTTTAATATCACTCATACCCGTATTTCCTGACAACAATAGTCTTCACGAACTGGACCAATAGCATGTATGTCGCTATCATCACAGCAAGTATTGCAAAGTAAAGCAATGGGAGCGGCGTGAAGCCGAGAAGGCTCGCAGCAGGCGAGAAAGGCAGCGCAAAGGCAACCACAAGTATTGCGAGGGTTGTTGCCATGAGCAGCTTGCTGGGCCTGCTCTCAATGAAAGGCAGCTTGTTGGTGCGTATTATGTATATTATAAGGGTCTGGGTGCAGAGCGACTCAATAAACCAGCCTGTGTGGAAAAGCTGGGGCGATGCCTGAAAGACGAAAAGCAACACGCCAAAAGTCAGGAAATCAAATACCGAGCTGAGCGGACCTATGAAAAGCACAAACCTCTTTATGTAATCTATATTCCACGGCCTGGGTTTTTCCACATATTCTTTGTCAACATCGTCTGTTGGTATGGCAACCTGGGAAATGTCATAAAGAAAGTTGTTGAGCAGTATCTGTATTGGAAGCATGGGAAGGAACGGCAAAAAGAGAGCAGCACCTGTCATGCTGAGCATGTTGCCGAAGTTTGAGCTTGCTCCCATCTTCACATACTTCACTATGTTGCCGAATGTCTTTCTCCCCTCTTCAATTCCGTCCTGAAGGACCATGAGGCTTTTTTCCAGCAGTATTATGTCAGCAGACTCTTTTGCTATGTCAACTGCGTTGTTGACTGAGATTCCTATTGCAGCTGCCTTGAGCGAGGGCGCGTCATTTATTCCGTCGCCGAGATAGCCCACCACATGGCCTTTCTGCTGAAGAACCTTTATTATGCGCTCCTTTTGCAGGGGCGACAACCTTGTGAAAACATTGTTCTTCTCAGCCAGCTCCTGAAGCTGGGCATCTGTCAGAAAATCAATTTCTGTTCCGCTCACAATGCCGGTTATCTCCATGCCCACGTCCCTGCATATCTTCTTTGTGACAAGCTCGTTGTCGCCAGTGAGAACCTTGACTTCTACCTTGAGGTTTTTCAGCGAGGTCAAAACCTTTTTCGTCGACGGCTTGGCAGGGTCAAGAAATGCCAGGTAGCCTTTCAGAATCATGCTCTTTTCATCGTCTTTTGAGTAGGCGTTTTTCTTTTCAACATTCTTGTAGGCAAGCGCAAGAACCCTGAAGCCTTCTGCGCTGAGCTTGTCATATTCATCCTTGAGCTTTGAAAATATCTGCTCATGTATGTCTTCTACTTTGCCGTCAAGCTCGTATCTACTGCACTTGCTGAATATTTCCTCTGGCGCGCCCTTGGTTATCATCAGCCTGCTGTCGCTGCTTTCAACAACAACAGACATGACCTTTCTCGAGAAGTCAAAAGGAATTTCATCTATTTTCCTGAATTCTTTTGTCATTATTTTTTCATGCTTAAGTATGGCCCTGTCAAGCAGGTTCTTGAGCCCTGTCTGGTACAGGCTGTTTATGTAGGCATATCTCAGAACATCAGCAGACTCCCTGCCTGACACATCGCAGTGCTTCTCAAGAACTATCTTGTCCAGAGTCAGGGTTCCTGTCTTGTCTGTGCAGAGTATGTCCATGGCTCCGAAGTTCTGGATTGATTTCAGCTTTTTGACTATCACTTTTTTCTTTGACATCTCAATAGCTCCTTTGGAGAGGTTGACTGTCACGAGCAGCGGAAGCATTTCAGGAACAAGTCCAACTGAAACAGCAAGCGAGAAAAGAAGAGCGTCCCTCAGCTGGCCCTGCTTGAAAAAAGCTATTATAAGGAAGATTGCTATGACCATGACTATCATGAGCTTTATCATGAGCATGGTGAACTGCTTGATGCCCCTGTCAAAGCTTGTTTCTGCTGCTGATTCTGATATTGACTTGGAAATTTCGCCGAACTGTGTCGATACTCCTGTCTTGACAACAACACCCAGTCCTGTTCCGCTCACAACGCTTGAGCCCATGAAAGCTATGTTCCTCAGGTCTGTGACTGATGAACTTTTTGGCGCTGCAACTTCGAAGCTCTTCTCAACAGGGAAAGACTCGCCTGTAAGCGTGGACTGGTTTATGAAAAGGTCCTTGCATGATATGACTCTCAAATCAGCAGGTATCATGTCGCCTGCGTAAAGGTCTATTATGTCGCCCGGAACAATGTGCCTGATGTCAACCTCCTTCTGCTTGCCGTTCCTTATTACCGTGACTCGTGTTCTGATGAATTCGTTGAGCTTCTTCACTGCCTTGTCTGAGCGGTGCTCCTGAAGGAAATCTATGACAACGCTTACCAGCATCATCGCCAGGACAATCACTGCGTTGATTTCTTCGCCGAAAAACAATGAGAAAAGTATTATTATTATCAGCACAATTACAAGCGGATTGAGAAACTTTGATATTATCTGGCGCAGCATGGACCTTTTCTTTTTCTTTGCAGGCTCGTTGTGGCCGTATTTGGCGAGCCTTTCCTCAGCCTCGTGCTCGCCAAGGCCAGAAACGCTGGTTTCGAACTCCCTCAGCAGCTCCTCGTTCTGAAGGGCAGCATATCTTGCATAATCAGAATTATACCCGCTCTTCCCAGGCTTCTCACTGCCAGCAGCAGCCATATGTATTTTTTGTCCTGGTTTGCTTATATGATGATGCTATGATATTTCCCTTGAGCATCAACATACAACACAAAGCAGAGCTTTGTGTGTACATGAGAATCATCAATTCTCCTTGTACAGGTGAGCTCATGCTCACCATGTATAGAAATCTCAAATAGCGTGATAATTATCAGAATCAGGAAGCTGGTTTCTCTAAACACCAAAAAGTAATGCCCTGTCTACTTCCCTGTTAATAAAACCAGTTAAAGAACCGTCTACAGATTCATGAGAGAGTTCCTGGTTTGCAAGGGTTTTATTGTAGAAATCAACCACGTCTGGATATATTTTATCTGTTATAGCATCAGGCAAATCAATTTCATGATGAACATGGTGCAGCGACTTGCTGCGGACCAGGGTCTCGATTCTTTGATAAGCTGTTTCCAAAAATCCATGGCCGTGCCATATTTGCTCCTCCTCCAATATAATATAAACCTTTGCCCTTACAGCTTCCTTATGAAAATGCGCAGTCACCATCTTGAAACACATCAAATTATTATAATTTTAGTATCGCATGCAACTCTCTTAAATATTTCATTTCCAAATAATGAGTCATGAAAACCGAGTTCGCTTCAAAGGCCATAATCACAAGAAATGGCAAGATACTTGTGCTCAGGAAAAGCAGGGATGACCCTGTTTCAGGAAACAGGTGGGAATTTCCAGGAGGCAGGATAGAGCTCGGAGAAACTCCTGAACAATGCCTGCTAAGAGAGGTAAAAGAGGAGACAGGGCTTGAAATAGAAATCATAAAGCCGATTAAAGCCTGGACATTTTTCCCATTCACGAACAATGAAACCCAGCTTGTCGGCGTAACATTCCTTTGCCGCCACATCTCTGGCGAAGTCAAGCTGACAGAAGAGCACACTGAATTCAAGTGGCTGTCTCCTGAGGAAATAGCCAAAGGCGACTTCGTGGACTGGCTCAAGGAAGAAGTGAAGATGGCGATTTCAGAATTATGAAATCAAATTCCATAAACAACACTTAAAAGCATTGCGTTCTGAAATTTAATTTATCATGGAGATCGGAACAATAGACGATAGGATAGCTGAAAATATGAAAAAAGCATACGTGAAAATAGCCACATCTGTGATAGAACTTGAACCTCAAATAAGAGAATATACATGGGCACCAATATTTCTTGACGGCGTCCCGGTATCAATACTTCTGAATTATGTGCAGGATGTTATAGGAATTCCCAAAAACCCTTTTATTGACAATGTATTTTATGCCAGCTCCAAAAAAAATGAGTTGGATAGAGCAACGCTTGGAAAGATATGTTCAGGACTCGAAGCAGGCCAGTTTGTTTGTGGTATTGATCTTCGATCAGAAACAGGCTCTCTTGGCAGCATGCTGCATAGAGAAGCGGGCATCATTTATGCTGTTCTCTTTGACTCTTCTGGAGAAGCTGACTTTTGCGGCTCTTATAAGAGGCTGACAGATGAAGAGCGACCGCTGTGGTTGCGCGGGAAGGATAAGGTGGACAAGCTTATGATAAAAGAAAACGGTAAATACACCTATAATTTCAAGCCGGACACTATAATTGATTTTGACCACGTGGGCAACATCAAGGATGAAATCAAGAAACAGATTCAAGAGCGTGCCTAGTCCTATAACCAGTAAGCAATATAAATTCTCAATCAAATTATATGCATGCCAAGAAGAACAAGAAGAAGAACAAAGAAATCATCACGCGATTGCGGCTGCTGCTGCCCGTGCATGATTTTGCCACTGGCTGGCTTTGCCCTGATAGTCGCAAAGGCAACTGACTATCTGACAGGATGCGGAAACATATCAATCTGGTGGGCAGTTCTCGGGCTTTTGCTGCTGATTGCGGGCAAGATGGTCATGAAGAAGTGCAACTGCGGCGGCAAGTAGATTTTTTCTTTTTTTAATTTTTCAATTTATTTATTACTGAAGGCAAAGCTATGCAATTTAAGCCAAATATATAAACTTCCAGCCAAGTAATAATAGGGGATATTATGACAAGGGCTCAGAAGCTGCTGAAAACAATTGAGAAAGCAGGAGACGCGGCAATAGCTGATGACCTGAAGCTGCTGAAGAAGCTGGCAAAGCGCTAGCTGTCTGCGTATGCTCTCATTTCTTCTATGTCACTGGCAAGGTTTCTGACATATCCATTAACAGTGCTGACCTTGGATGCGCTGTCTTTTATCCAATCTTCTATCGCTTCAACTGACTTGTTTCCGCCTGCTATTTCCAGTATGAATTCCACAGCCTCAGAATAAGCAGGCCTGAAAACATAGCCGTATTCAAGAAGCACGAGCTTTGCCACAATATGCGAAGTCCGCTTGTTGCCGTCAACAAAATAATGGCGCGTAGCCAGAAGGCTGTAAGCTTTTGCAGCTATCAGGAAAGGCTTTTTGCTGCCGTATCGCTCAGCGCATGATATTATTTCATATATAGCGTGCTCAAACCCGCCAATGTCCCGCACGCCCTGCTCGCCACCTGAAACATCTATGATTTTTTCATGAAGCCTGAGAAGGCTGTCGCGGAACTTTTCAACAACAGCCTTGGTAACCTTGGATGGCATAATAACTCTTCACCCAAACAATAATAAGATATTTTCTGGTGATGAGGGGGCAATGGAAATGGCTGAGGCAGATGACCACTTAAAAGGCTTTTAAATCTACTGCAGTAGAAATAATATTTAATATGCTCCCCAGTCTTGCACTTCTCTCTGAGAAGGCAACACTGGGTCTTTTTCATTTCTTACCTGCTCTTCCTTCCAAACATCTTGTTATACCTTTCGTGATCGACCCAATCAAGAACGAGGGCAATTATTTCGACTTTATCCGGCTTGAGCGTATAGAACATTCTCCAATAATTCACAAGGTCAATTATCCAGAGATTGTTTATACCATACTTATCCACCAGCTCGCATGGAAGCGGCTGCTGAGCGTGATCGCCTGCCAGAGGATTTGTTTTCAAGTATGATATTTTCTGGTCAATTGATTTCAGAAGCTGCTGGTTGAATGAGTTCATTATGCCCTGTTTTCGCTCAGATTCAGAAATTAATTTAAGTTCATCATACTGCTTTGCAGCATCCTTTGAAAGTATAGTGACAATCTTTCTTTTGGTGGATTTCATACTTCCCTGCCTTCCCTTATGGCCTTTCGCAATTTAGGGCTTGGATTGTATATCCAAACATATCCGCCTCTGTAATTTATTATCATGTTGCGACTTTCGAGATAGGATAGTATCAATCCAAGTGTCTGGTGCATTATTTTCGTGTCCAGCTTCCTTTTGATATCAGCTTTTCTCATTGGCATCTTAGAATTCTTTATTACATTTTCAACCATGATTACTGTGCGCAGGGTCGGATAATGCAGAATATTTTTATTACTGAGCAAATTCACGCAATTTTGCGGGTTTTCCCTCGTTTTCAATTCATGGCAAACATTCACTGGTTTCATAATATCACTCTTTAGTTGATATGCAACGACAACATCAGAAGAATCCATCTTCTGAATGTTCGTGGCATACAAGAATCATGGTATATTATCACTGTAAATGA
>CAZBKL010000027.1:0-9440 GCA_964492465.1 uncultured archaeon | reverse complement strand
GGAGGTTGCAGCATCTTGGAATATTTGAAAAAATAACGCTTATCCCAGTCGAGCTTGTTGACGCAGGCTCCCTTGTTGAGGCAATAAGGATATCGAATCCTGATGAGGTTTACCATCTTGCTGCACAGAGCTTTGTCGGCGCCTCCTTTGAGCAGCCCATAGGCACAGGCTCTGTCACAGGACTTGGAGTAACAAGGATACTTGAGGCAATAAGGCAGATAAATCCCCAGATAAGGTTCTACCAGGCTTCCACATCAGAGCTTTTTGGAAACGGCAGCACAACATCACAGAGCGAGAATTCTCCTTTTGAGCCGACAAGCCCGTATGCTGCTGCCAAACTTTATGGATACTGGCTGACCAATATCTACAGAAAGGGCTATAATATATTTGCTGTCAATGGCATTCTTTTCAATCACGAATCTCCCCTGAGAGGCTTGGAATTTGTTTCAAGAAAAATAACAAATTCCGTAGCGAAAATTGCCCTGGGCATAGAAAAAGAGCTGAAGCTCGGCAACCTTGATGCAAAGAGGGACTGGGGTTATGCCCCGGAGTATGTGGAAGCGATGTGGCTGATGCTCCAGCAAAGCGAATCAGATGATTTTGTCGTGGCAACAGGCGAGACCCATACAATAAGGGATTTTTGCGAAAAGGCTTTTTCAGAAGCTGGCTTGGACTGGCAGAATCATGTCAGCACAGACAGGAGATTTTTGAGGCCGCTTGACACAGTCTATTTGCAGGGCGATCCTTCGAAAGCCAGGAAGAAAATCGGATGGGAGCCGAAAGTTAAGTTCAGCGAACTCGTCAAGATAATGGTAAAAGCAGACATGGAAAGATGGCAGAGGTGGCAGAAAGGCGAGCGCTTCCCTTGGGACGCCCCTAACTACCCGAGCGAAAACAATATTGTTTCACGATACCTGAGATGGGACAAATGATAGAAAAAGTCAGCCATAAGGGAGTTCTCATAGCAGTTCTGATAAGAAAGGATTTCAATGGCAGCGGAGTTAACTTTATTTCAGAGCCGGACTTTCCCATGCAGGTTGCTGTCAGCTTCTATGAAAAAGGGAAAATAATAAAGCCGCATGTCCATATGCCAAGAAAGATTGAAATCAGCCAGGTGCAGGAAGTGGTTTTCATGCAAAGCGGAAAGGCCCGCGTAACTTTGTATTCTGAAGTCGGCGAAAAGTTCAAGGTTTTGGATATCAATGGCGGGGACATACTATTCTTTGTGAGCGGGGGCCATGGCATAGAGATGCTTGAAGATACCAAGCTTAGCGAGGTCAAGCAGGGTCCTTATGCAGGAAAAGAAAACGACAAGAAGATGCTGGAGCAATAAGGCTTTCAGATTCGTGACAAAAATAGGGGCTTAAAATTTTCTGCATTTTTGTGACGAAGCCCCTGCTATTCTAATGACCCCCCATGAGCGGCATGCCTGGATATGCCCCCGAGCAAAGCGAGGTTTCCAAGATGCATGTTCGTTTGGGAAGCCCTTCCATTTTCCATATCCCAGCCAATTTAAACATTTTTTAATTCTAACCCCAAGATTATTAGCATGAAAATACCTGTATGCGAGCCTCTTCTCGGAAAAAACGAGATGAAGTATGTTGAAGACTGCCTGAAAACCGGCTGGATTTCCTCAAAAGGAAAATACATAGATGAGTTTGAGAAGAAGTTCTCTGCTTTTTGCGGCGTTAAGCACGGAATCACGACCACATCTGGCACAACTGCAATTCACCTGGCTCTGGCTGCTCTGGGAATCGGTCCCGGAGACGAGGTTATAATTCCTGATTTCACCATGATAGCAACTGCGAATCCGATTGTTCATCTTGGTGCAAAGCCTGTTTTTGTTGATTCAGAACTTCAGACATGGAACATGGACCCGAAAAAGATAGAGGAGAATATTACAAAAAAAACCAGGGCAATTCTGGTTGTTCACATCTACGGTCATCCATGCGACATGGACCCCATAAATGAGATTGCCAAAAAACACAACCTGCTTCTGATTGAAGACGCAGCAGAAGCGCATGGAGCCGAATACAAAGGGAGGAGAACAGGCTCTCTCAGCGATGTCGCCTGCTTCTCTTTCTACGCGAACAAGATAATCACAACTGGCGAGGGAGGCATGGTTGTTACCAGCAACAGCGAGATTGCTGAAAAATGCAGGCTGTTAAAGGATTTGGCTTTTGAGAAAAAGAGATTCTGGCATCACTATAATGGATATAATTACAGGATGACAAACATGCAGGCAGCTCTTGGCGTTGGGCAGATGGAGCTCATAGAAAAGTCAATTGAAACCAGAAGGAGAAATGCCAAATTGTATAACAAGCTGCTAGAAAATGTTAAGGGAATTGTTACTCCGCCAGAGGCAAAATGGGCAAAGAATGTCTACTGGATGTACACAATTATGGTTGAGGACAGCTTTGGCATCAGCCGTGATGAGCTTATGAAACGCCTCGCCGAAGGCGGAATAGAAACAAGAACAACTTTCTATCCTATGCACGTTCAGCCTGTTTTTCAGAACTTGCATCAGGGCGATGACTATCCTGTTTCAGACTTTCTCGGCAGGAGCGGCATAAACCTGCCCTCTAGCAACACCCTGAAAAAAGAGGACATAGAATATATTGTTGATGCGATACATGGTAAGCATAACAAACCGCAGACTTGAGTCTGCGGTGGGCTTACCTGTATAAAATGCATCAAGATGATGCATTTTCATAAAGAAAGCAAAAAAATGAAATGTTTTTTAATCATACTGTTCTAAGATTATTGTTATGAAAATAGCCTATGTTCACGATGTGGCTTATCCTTGGGTAAAAGGAGGAGCCGAATTAAGAAATTATGAGATAGCAAAGCGCCTCGCAAAGCATCATGAAATCCATATTTTCTGCATCAAGTGGTGGAAAGGCAGCGACGAGATAAAAAAGGACGGCATTTTTTATCACGGAATCTGCAAGTCTGCTGAGCTTTATAAAAACAGGAAGCGCTCTGTAAGAGAGGCATTGAAATTCTCTTTTTCTATTGCTTCTCATCTTTCACGCCAGCGCTTTGACATCATAGAATGCTTCCAGTCGCCGTATTTTCATTGCTTTCCCTCATGGCTTGTTGCCCGCGCAAGCGGCGCAAAGCTTGCTTACTCCTGGTTTGAAGTCTGGCGTAATTTCTGGTATGAATATCTCGGCTCTTTAGGATTTGTGGGCAAGATTCTTGAAAGAGCTCTTCTGAAGCTTCCTGATTTTATAGTAACAGGCTCAGAGAAGACAAAAACAGACCTGAAAGCAATAGGATTTCCAGATTCTTCAATATATCTAGTTCACAATGGCATAAGCCTGGGCGCCATTTCAAAAGTAAGGCCCTCAAGGGAGAAATTTGACATTGCCTATGTCGGGCGCCTGGTAAAAGGCAAGCGTGTCGACCTGCTCGTCGAAGCCGCATCTATCCTCAGGGAAGATTTCCCTAAAATACGCGTTGCTATAATCAGCGACGGGCCTGAAAGGAAAAATCTGGAAAGCCTTGCCAAAGAACTTGGCGTGGAAAAAAACATAAAATTCTTCGGCTTTGTAGAAGACCATGACGACATTCTTGCTGTGCTGAAATCCTCAAAGGTATTTGTCAATCCTTCTGTGCAGGAAGGCGGCGCGAGCATTGTCTTGTTTGAAGCCAATGCCTGCGGTTTGCCTGCCATAGCTGTCAGGCATCCGAATGGCATTGACCGCCAGCTCATAAAGGATTCTGAAAACGGATTTTTCGTGGAGATATCTGCTGGCGCGATCGCAAACAAGATAAGGCTTCTGCTTAAAAATAAGAAGATTCTTGAAAAAATGAGCGCCATGTCGAAAGAGTCTGTCAGGAAATATGACTGGAAGAACATAGCAATAACAGCAGAAAAAGCTTATGTGTCTGCGCTGGCAAAAAGTAAGAATAGCTGATATCATGGATGAAGAAAAAGAAAACGATGTTGAAAACGCTTTAACAGAAGACGCGATAATAGACGAGCCTGAAAATCTCGAAGAGCAGCCGCCTGCCCAGGACAGCGAAGTTCCTGAAAGCTCTGCTGGCAGCAGCGAGCAGGCCCACGAGGCGCTCTCAAAAGAATATTATTCCCAGGCAGACAAGGACAGCTATTATAACTCCTATGAATATTTGCACAAAGTAACGAGAACAGACAAGTTCGGCCCTATTGTTAAGCAGATGGCTGGCAGCCCAGGCGGGATTATTGACATGGGCTGCGGCACAGGCCTGTGGACAAAAATGCTTTCTGAAATCGGCAAAGTGATTGGCATAGATTTTTCTGAACCCAGAATAGAAATAGCAAGGGAGCGAAATCCTGAAGCTGAGTATATTGTCGGTGATTTGAAAAAAATGCCAGAATTTCTTGCGAATCCTGTCAACATGTTCTTCTCCTGCTGCTCGCTTTACTGCCTAACAGCAGAATCGCAGAGAGCGATTTTTTCAGATTGTTTCAGGCTGCTTGCGCCTGGCGGGAAGCTGATAATGATAGAGCCCAACAAGTCAAATATCTTCAGGGAAAAGAGCGAATTGAAATACCCTTTTGACAAGAAGGAGCTGAAAAATGTTCTTGAAAGCCTTGGGTTCGGGAATGTTAAAATAAGCAACTGTAATTTTATGCCAAGAACTCTGCTGATGAAAAGGGGAATATTTTACAGCATGATGATTCCATTTGAAAAGCTGCTGGAATTTTTCCAGCTTCCATGGTCAGGAAGCCTGCTGATTTATGCAGAGAAGCCTTTTCCTGAAATTTCTCAGGCGGTGACCAGCCAATGAATTGGTTTCTAAAATCCTTAATAGGGATGCTCTTTACAGCCGGCGCCATCACAGCGCTTAAAGCGCTGACTTCAAGGGGAGTTCCGACAGAATTCATGACAGCTTCTTATTTTGTTTTGATGGCAGCCATCACCGCAGCATTTGTATTTTCCAGAAAAATAAAGCTATCAGGAGCCAAAAAAATAAAATCTCTTGCAATACTGTTAGGAATTCTTGGCGCAGCTGCAAATTTTATATTATTTGAAGCAGTGAGGATGGCTCCAAATCCTGGTTATGCAATGGCTATTTTCCATACAGAAATAGTGCTGGTTGCAATTGCCTCGGTATTTATGTTCAGGTCTGAGCTAAGCCGGAGATCTTTCCTGGGCGTTTTGCTTGTTGTAGCAGGAGTGATTTTGCTGGTGTTATGATGGATTGGATAACCTATGTTATTGCAGCAATGCTTATAGACGCTGCAGCTGTCCTTTTGGTAAAGCACCTGATGACAAGGAAAATTAATCCCCATGCAGTTTTGCTCCTCTTCTTGTCAATGACAGGAATTTTTCTCCTCCTTTTGTCTGTGGCAAAGGGCAGCATCTTCATACCTGATGCCATGTCAATCGGGCTCATTGCTTTGGCCGGAGTTCTTGGAGCAGTCGGTTACAATCTGCTTTATTCAGCCATAAGCCAGGCGCCGAACCCTGCTTATCCTGTTTCAGTAAATGATGTCAATGTGCTGCTCATAACAATATTTTCAGCACTGTTGCTAGGCTCTGATTTTTCCAGCCAGAAGTTCCTGGGAATAGTTCTTGTGGTTTTGGGAGTGATTATAATCGGCCTTAGCGAGAAGCATAAAAAACAGAAGTAGTTTCTAAACTCTTTTTATGAGCTCTGAAAACTTCAGCCTGAATTCCTTTACGCTCTTCTCTTTTGTGTATTTTGACGCAAGTTTTTTGCAAATTCTGACAAGTTCTTTCTTTTTTGAAATCGGCAGGTTGTCAATCTCTCTGATTTTTCCGGCTATTGTTTCGGGTTTATTATTTTCAAGGACGAGCTTTGCCACTTTTCCCTTAAATAGTTCAGACTGTCCGACAGCATTTGTTATTATAGGAATAAGGCCAGCATTAATGGCTTTCCAAACCGTAACAGGTGAAGGGTCGAAATCAGCCGGATGCAAATAATATGTACAGCTTTTGAAATATTTTCTCAACGAAGGAACCACGCATTCGACATGTACATTTTCTCTTTGTTTTTTAGGTATTTTTTTATAACATGTTCCTACTAGGTAAATATCGAATTCCGGTAGTTTCTTCAGTGCTTCTATTGCACATATGAAACCCTTTTCCTTTTCGTAATTCCCAACAAAAAGGATATTCTTATTGAATGATTTTGTCATGATATATCAAATATACTAATGTAGAAAAGGCTTTATTGTTTATAGTAGTTACTTGAGCTTTTTATTTACCATTTTAAAAAAATATGAGTCATCTTTTACATCATAAGGTCTTACTACTATTATTGGAACAGCTTTCAAACCCAATTTTTTATAAATATTTTCTATTTGATACTTCATTTTTTCCGAAACTGCTATAAACCCATCGATAAAAGGCAAATATTTTTTATAAAATAAAATTCTAGCTAAACTTAATTTATCTTCACGAAATGCAGTATCGCATACCAATGCTATTATTTTGCAATTTGGATTAATTAATTTTTTATATTTGGCTGCTACTGGCAATGAATATAAAGATTCTACAAAAAATACATCAGTTTGTGGTATTTTTTTAACATCAAAATTAAAAAGACTTATGGTATTTTTTAAATATAGCCCTCTAGGCATAGGAGTTTTAATCTGTCGTTGCTCCCCAATAGCACCAACGCTTTCTGCCCATGTTTTATGCACATAATGCGGGCTAATTCCACTATCTGGGTATAGAAATGTCGCTTTCATATACATTTACTATTATTTTGGGTTTATAAATGGTTTATAACTATTTGGATTATAGCGTATGGTGAATATAAAAAAGGACTCTTCTAAGTATTTTAATATGAGAATATCCTCCAGAAATAGCATCAAGAAATACTATCAGAATGCTGATGTGGCGAAGAATTACATTTCAGAGCGCTTTGTCCAGCCAATATACTCCTTTGAGCATGAACGGCAGGTAAGCATAGTAAACATACTTATCAAAGAGCAGAAACTGAAAAATATTCTTGAAATAGCCCCAGGTCCTGCCAGGATGACCAGGGAAATAAAATCTTCAGGAACTGTGCTTGAATACAGCAACGAGATGCTTGATTTGGCCAGGAAGAATATGGCTGGCTCCAGGTACAAGTGGAGATTTGTGCGGGGTGATGCTTTCAATATGAAATTTCCTGCAAACAGCTTTGACCTGGTTTTCACATTCAGGTTTCTGAGGCATTTCACGGAAATTCAGAGAAAGAAGCTCCACATGGGAATAAGAAATGCCATGAAGCCCGGAGGCTACCTGGTTTTTGAGGCTCTTAACAGGAAAAAACACAGCCTCATAAGGAGAATCGTCGGAAAAGAAAAATACTTCATATATGACGCCCTGTACGAGCTGGGAGAGCTTGTTTTGGAAATGGAGAACAGCGGATTTGAGGTCGTTGAGGCAGAGCCTGTAATAAATCATTTTTTTACCCAGTATGCCATATCCAGGCTTTCTGCTGCTGCCGGCAGGAAGGAATTGGGAAAAAGAGTCATAAAAATCCTTGATAATTTCAGGGGGCAGCCTTTTGGCTGGGTGATTGTATGCAGAAAAAAGTGACTTTTTTTGTCCAGAATTACGAGCCTCATCAGGAAGCCATATCAAAAGAGATTCAAATACTGCACAAGAATTTCAATTCAGAAATATTCAATATCAATACTTCAAATCCAGCTTCTTTGGCAAAAGTCGCGAGAATGCCTTTTGTCAAATCTGATATATATCATATATACACCTCTATTGCAGACAGGCTCTTCCTTCCGTTACTGAGAAAAAGGCCGATTGTTCTGACAGGCTCTGCTGCTTCAAAAAAAGAGAAAATAGGGAAGCAGATTGGATTATATAAAAAAGTCGACAGGATTGTTGTTGAGTCAGAGCGCCAGATGAAATCTCTGGTCGAACTGGGCATAGAAAAGAAAAAAATTAGAATTATATATCCCGGAATAGACCTTTCAGCATTCTCTTATTCCAAGCCGCCTGGAAACAAGGCATTCACAATACTTTTCGCAAGCTCCCCGCCTTCTTTGGGGCAGATGAGTTCGCGCGGAGTTGATTTGATGCTTGAATGCGCAGAAATGATGCCTGAAATTAGGCTTGTTCTTCTATGGAGAAGTTCTGGCTATAAAGAGCTTGTGAAAAAAATAAAGAGCAGAGAACTGAAAAATGTTTTTGTTAAGAACAGAATCGTTTCTGATATGAGCTCTGAATATTCGTCAGCAGACTGCACGATTGCGCCGTTCATGAATTTTGATGAGGACAAGCCTGTTCCACGCTCGATAATAGAAAGCATGGCATGCGGCCGCCCGGTTCTGGTCAGCAGCAGGGTAAACATCGCTGGCTTGATAAGCAAGGAGAAATGCGGCGTTGTTTTTGAGCCATCTGTTGCAGGAGTGAATAGAGCCTTGGGGAAAATCATAAAAAACTACGCTTCATATCAAAAGAATTGCAGGAAAACTGCAGAAAAATGCTTTTCAGCAGAGCGCTTTGTCTTGAATTATAAGAAATTATACGAGGAATTGCCATGAAAAAAACAAAAGTTCTTCAGGATTCGCCAAAAATGGATGCCAGGCTGATTTTAGGGCACCTGCCGCGGACAGTTTACATGAACAGCGCAGAAAAAATGCCGGTTTTTCTGTCCAGAAAAATTATGGCAGCAAGCGAAATGCTGAAAAAAGGGGAAAAAAAGATTTCCAGGAATGTTGACATACTGTTTTGCGATTATTCTGAAGAAGCCGTTGAAAGAATAATAAGGAGGCTTGGAAGAAGAGCAGCTTTTCTTCGCCTTCCGAAATTTTCAGAATTTGGAAAAGGAAGCGAGATGAACTCCTATTTCCACGGGTACGAAGGCATATCAGGGCTTCTGGCTGAGCAAACCAGGCATATTGAAAATGCTACCAAGAAAGAGAAGCTTGTTTACTCAAAGGAATTCCTGCGCCTGTTCGAGAAATATTATATAATTTTCAGGAATATGATAGAGGAGCACAAGGTTAAAGCAGTCTTTCTTACAGGGCTCATCGGCATTTACGAATCAGCGTTGCTCCAGCTTTCCCTTGAGGGCAGGATAAAAATTTTCTGCTCCCAGCATGGTTTTTATAATGAGCTTTATCCTGGCACAAAATTGCTTAAAAATGTTTTCTTCTTTGCCAGCGGGGAAGAAGAAAAAAGAACTCTCTTGAAATGCGGCATACAGCCTGGCAATATTTTCATAACAGGCTCCCCGTTTTTTGACAAGATAGCAAAATACAGGAAAACCAAAAAAGGAAAAGGCAGAAAAACTATATTGCTGCTTACCCAGTGCTTTGTTGAGGACAAAGACATGGAGTATGATGATTATTTCAGTTTCATTGAAACCATTCTCAATGATATATTACATATAAGGGAGTGCAGCATAATCATCAAGCTTCATCCAAGGGAGAAGCATAAGAGCAAATATGAAGAAATCGCGAGAAAGTTCGG
>CAZBKL010000026.1:0-9823 GCA_964492465.1 uncultured archaeon | reverse complement strand
TGTTCCTTCTTCTGGTTTTGTACAAAATATGATAGATTCATATGAAGGGAGAAGTCGTATGATGGGTCCGAGCAAACCTTTAGGAAAACTTTCTAACGTATAAATAATATCCAGCCAAATTATTGGATATGATGAAAAAAAGCTGCTTTGCAGCTATCATAGCAATTATCGTTTTTCTTCCATACACTGCCAATGCTTCCTATATATCGCTTTCAAGCTCATTTGAAAGGTTTAACATATCAGAGAGCGGCATCGCTTACGCAAACTTCACCATAAGGAACTACGGCGATGAGCCGGCCAATAATGTCAATAACAGGCTCCTGCTGCCAGAAGGCTTTTTTTCTGAGCAGATTGAAGCTGGAAGGATCAGCGTTAACGGGATATATTATGGCAATTTTGAGGTAAAATCAAATGCTCCTGCCAAAGGCTCATACACAGCTGCCATGCTTGTGGAATACGAGGACTCGAATGGCTACGGGCTTTCTGCCATAACGCCAGTGGAGTTCAGCTTCCTGGAGAGCGCAGAATCCTCTGTTTCAGGATTCATGGAGAGCTCTGATATAATAGAAAAAGGCTCTGCTAATATGGCTGTAAAGCTTTTTAACAATGATGAAAAATCTCACAACATAGCAATTAGAATTTTCCTTCCGAAAGAGCTTTCTGTTGAATCTGAGCAGCTTCTGGAAACAATAGGGCCGCTTGGGCAAAAAATCGCATACATCAGCGTGAAAAACCTGAAAGGGCTGGCAGGAAGCTCATATCCGGTATTTGCTTCAATTGATTATTCTGATGAAAAGCACCATTCAAGCTATGCAAGCGGCTTTGTTTCAATAAAGAAGATGGACTATTCTAATCTGATAATATTTGCGATATTAATACTCACAGCAATCCTGGTCGCTGTGAACGTAAAAGCTAGGCTGAAAAAATGAAAGAGAAGTGGGTTGAAACAGCAACAGAAGTTCTGGTTTTGATAGCCATAACAGGCTTCCTGCTGACATTTTTCGAGCCAAGGCTGCTTTTCTCCGCAACTCATATAAGCGCTGGCGACACAGTCGGCCATTATTACGGAATGTATTACCTTAACAAAGTGCTGATTCCGAACGGCGAGGTAATCGGCTGGTGCTCAAACTGGTTCATGGGCTACCCAATGTTCCAGTTTTATTTCCCTGCTGTGTTTGTATTAGGAGCCCTGCTTGGCTATGTGCCAGGAATAGCTCTGCCTGTGGCTTTCAAGATAATAACAGCAATTGGCGTTTTCATGCTGCCCATCTGCGCTTACATCTGCTTCAAGCTCATGAAATTCGAGTTTCCGATTCCGCTCATAGCTGCTTTATTCACGCTTCCGCACCTGTTCATGGAAAACTATTCAATGTGGGGCGGCAACATTCCAAGCATGCTTGCCGGAGAGTTTGCTTTCCTTTTCAGCCTGTCTTTGATGCTGGTTTTCATAGGAAGCTTCTATAGCGGAATAAATAAGAATAAAAGAATAATTCTGAACTCAATTCTCTTTGCGCTTATGGTGCTTAGCCATGTATTTCCTGCCATGTTCGCAGCTGCAGCTTCGCTATTCTTCTTCATTGGCAGAAAGAATCGCAGAAGCAACTTCGCTTACATGGTGAAAGTCTTTGGAATTGGGCTGATGCTCTGCAGCTTCTGGTTTATTCCAATGGCAGCGAAGTCAGCTTACACAGTTCCTCATGTATGGAACCTTCCGAATTCATTTGCAGAAACCTGGAAAATGATTTTTGAGAGCGAGCCTGCAAAGTTCTTCCCGCTTCCTGTTTTCGGGCTTCTGGCATTGGCAGCTGCTGTAATTGGAATCCGCAAAAAGGATAGCAAAGCATTTTTCCTGGTGTTTTGCGCTGCTCTTGCATTCACAGGCATATTCATTTCCGGATGGCTAAGCACCACGAACATAATGGCTTTCCGCCAGCTCCAGTTCATAAAATTCATACCAATAATGTATCTTTTCATATTTCTGCTCGCAGCAACCTTGTTCAGATTCACGTCAAGGCTAAAAGCCAGGTTTTTGGTTCCGATAATAGCTGCGCTGATAATCGGGCTCTATGTCAGCAACGGAACAACTTACATAAAATACTGGATAGACTGGAATTACAGCGGATATGAAGCAAAAAAAGACTGGAAAGATTACAAAGCAGCTAACGACTTTCTCTCAACCCTGAATTCAGGAAGAGTTGTATTTGAATATGACCCAGACAAGTATGATTCTGGATTGGGAAGCTCGCGGGCAACAGAAACCATACCAGCATTCTCAGGCCGTCCTATAACCGAGGGAACTCATTTCCAGTCAGCATTCTCAGGCCCATATATCTATTTTGCTCACTGTGAATACTCAAACGGCTGCTCCTGCTTGTTTGGGCCAGAAACAGGGGGCTGTTCTGGTTTCGACCTTGAAGCTGCCACAAAACATCTTGAGCTTTTCAATGTAAAGCAGCTTTTTGTTTCATCTGAAAAGCTGAAGAATGCCCTGCGAAACGACACCAGGTATGAGATGCTTTATCAAAACAGCAACTATGAGGTATGGGAACTTAAAACAAACAGCGGCAATTACGTGACTCTGCCAAAATACGAGTCTGTGCTCATAAAAGCAAAAGACTGGAGAAGTGTTTCATATGCCTGGTTCAGGCAATATCAATATGAAGATGTGCCGCTGGTATTTGATAAAAGCATTGAAGCGCAGGATGACTTCAGGTTCTATCTGGATGATGTAACAGACATGTCAGAGCTACCAAGGGTAGAAATTGACAGCAACTGCTCAATAGAAGAGAATGTTGAAAGGGAATCAATTGAAATAAACACAACCTGCATAGGAAAGCCGCTGCTCGTCAAAATTTCATATTTCCCGAACTGGCAAGTGGAAGGAGCTGACAGAATTTACCTAGCTTCGCCAAGCTTCATGATGATTTTCCCGAATCAGGAGCATGTCAGGATATATTATGGCTGGACAGCTTCTGATGTTCTGGGAAACCTTCTGACCATTGCAGGAATTGCCGTAATAATAATTCACGTGGCAGGGAAGCGCAGCAGAAGATTGAAGAAGATTGACAGCAAGCTTGGCACTACCTAATCCTGGCCAAGGACTCTGTATATCCTAGCCCCATTGTCATAAACCAGGGAAATGCTTTGCATTGAATTGAATTTTGCCAAGCCTTCTGCGCTGTAGCGCTCGCGCTCAATGCCACCAACATAGACATAGCTTACATTGTATTTCTTCAGCAGCTCAAGCGCCAGGCTAGCATTTGCTGTGGAATAGATTGCATTAGCATCATTCTCGCGCTCAGTATACCAGATGTTACGCCAAACAAATTCGTGGCTAACCCATCCTATCACGGTGGGCAAGCCAGTATTTGCAGAAATCATCGAGTCTCTCGTATAAGCCCTTCCTGGCGACTCTAAAATTGTAGGATATCCTTTTATGTTCTCGTTTATCCATTCTATGGCATAATAATTTTCTGGTTCCTGCATCTTGATGTAACTTATGCCATCCATTGTCATCTCTTCACAATGCCTCGCATGCTCGATGGCTGTAAAAACAGGGACAAACAGATTTATGGCAAAGATGACCATGAAAACTGCCCTGAATTTCTTTGATTTTAAATTAGAAAATATGAAGGCTGCTGCGATCCCGAAGAAAATCCAAGCTGCAAGGTATAGCTTGAAAATGTTGTTCATTCGCGTTTCAAAATATAAAATATCCGTAGAAAGAAGAATTGCTGACCCAGCTAATATGAGCGCGAGTATAATCCTCTCATCATACGTGAAAAATTTCTTCAATATTAACCACAAGGAAACTGCTATTATCGGCAGCAGCAGAAAGGCAATTTGCATTCCAGTAAATAAGGAGAATAGTGCAGATGCCAGCAGAACTAGAAATAAGGAGTAATTGCCCGGCTTTTTTGGGTGAGTTGCAAGGAAATAACATATTGCGAAAAGCGGCAAAGAAAATATTATGATAAGATGAATAATAGAAGTCGTTTCCTGCGTGAAAGAAATCATTTTTTCAGGAACCTGAGTGGTGATGAAAAAAGGAATTATGAACAGAATTCCCAGAACTGCCATGAAAATAAAAATCTTGATTGCATTTTTAATGTCCAGCGCCAAAAACAAGGAGATTAAAAGAAGCAACGAGCATGCTGCAAAAAACCATGCGTTGAAAAGGGCTGTTATTCCCAGGATAAAGGCAAGAAAAATTGCGAATATTGCAGAATTATGCTCCTTTTTGCTCAGAAAGCAAAGAATGGTCAGAATGAACAGGGCAACTGGGGCAAATCCCATATAATGGGAATGCAGGTCGCCAAAAAGGAAGCTGGCAACGGGAAATTCATTGATCGTGTCAGGCACAATTCTTGTGCTGGGCCATAGTGAAAAGCCGTTTATGTTGCTGATGAAAGACCCTTGTGAATTCCAGCAGCAGGTTATGGGAAATTCTAGGTTTAGGGATTCTCCCAAAAAGCCTGCGCTTTGAGGAAACGCAAATGTGAATAGCTGTATTAGTCCAAAGCTATTTCCGAGAACCGCCACCAGAAAAACTGCTAAAATTCCATATCTGAATTTTTTTGTCAGGCTGAAAACTATGCTGAAAATCAAAAGGCAAAATAATGCGTAATACATGGAGAGCATGAGATTGTATGTGATATTTGTTCCCAGTCCGGAAAGCTTTGTAAGCACGGCAGCCATAAAATGGCCAAAATAGTAGTAATTTATGCTGCCGCCTGAAAGCCACGGATCCATTGGCGGCATCGCGCTTCCTCTGGCTATGCTGTTCAGGAATGCGTAATCCATGAATTTTTCAAGCGTGCCTATTTCCGGTGCCTGCGCTCGCAAAACGCAGAAAACCAGGAAAAGCGAAAAAAACAAAATCTCTATTTTCAGCAGGAGCTTTCTTTTTGCCTTTATCTTCCTGATAATCGCCTTCCTTTCCTGCTTGAATACGCAAGCTGAAGCAAAAAATAGAAGCACAGCAGATATTATTATTGAAAAAAGTGAAGTTCCGATAGCAAAACCAATCAACCAGGAAATATATGAAATAAACAGTATTCCTAGAAACTTAGAAGCGGCGTAGCCGCAATCATCGAGTCTTTCAAATAATTTCATTGAAATGGGCAAGGATAAGATTGAAAAAAACTCGACAATCAGCCACCATAGAAAAAATTCCATTATCATGTCAAACCCTCACGCCGATTCCAAGCCTGAATTTCGCAAAAAGCTTCAGCAGAACCCTTCCGTGTATGCAAATGTCGCCAAATATCCTCTTAGCAGAAGAGGAATGGCCCCCTTCTTTCTTTTCTTCCCATTCCACAGGGAATTCTTTGAAGCTATATCCATTTTTCAAAGCAACTACAATGACCACAGTATCCCACGCCCAGGAAGTTTCTTGCAGCTTGGAAATCTCTTTTTCAATAAATTTCCTTGAGAATGCCTTGAACCCGCACTGTGAATCCTTGATATGAACTCCGAGCATGGCTCTTATTAGAAAATTGTAAGCGCGGGAAACTATGTCTCTGGCAATTGGTCTTTGCGTTTTTGAGCCCCTGATGTATCGTGAACCTGTGACTAATTCATATTTCCTTGAGTATGAAACAAGCTCTTTCAAATGCCTGGCATCAACTGCCATGTCAACATCCATGTAGCCAACAGAACTGCCTTTTGCAGCAACAAAAGCGTTTTTCAGGGCTCTTCCCCTTCCTAGTTTCTCATTGTGATGAATATGACTGACATTTTTGTATTTTCCTGCGAGCTTTGCTGCAATTCTATCAGTCCCGTCTGTGCTGCCGTCTTCTGCTATGATTATTTCATAGTCATAACCAGCCAGCTCCCTTCTCACTGCTGAAACGCATTTCTCCAGGCGGCTGGCCTCGTTGTATGCAGGAAGCACTAATGAGAACATAAAAATTCCTCTGCGGCTTTGGCGCAGTCTTTTCCAGCTTTGGCAGAAGCTTCCATGCTCCTCTCTGGAAATGAGTTGAACATTCCTCCTATGAAAAGCCCGCCTACGGGGGTATGTACATCTGGAATGTTATCCAGAACACCTTTCTTGTAAACCAAGCCTGCGCTGCGCAACATGCTGACCTCGTGCCATAAAACTTCAATATCTGCTTTCGGAATCATTTCTTTCAAATCCCTCAGGTAAATTCTTGCTATCTGAACCTTGCTCATTTTCCATATTTTCGAGCCAGCAGGCGGATAGCTGGCAAGATAAATTATGTGCTCGCCAGAATAAAGAACTGGCGGCATGAAATTCGTATGCTCTATCAGGGCTCCGAAAGACCTCTGCTTTCCTATGAGGTTTGTCCAGTAAAAATCAGTGAGCCTGTTCTTCAATCCCAAAATCACAGAAACACATCCCTGATATTCCAGTTTTCCAAGCTGACTTGAGAGCTTGCGCGGAAGCTTTGCTATTCCTAGCAATTCTCCTGGCGGAATTGTGCTTATAACACAATTGTCAGATATCTTCTTGCTGCCAATGCGAATGCCTGAAACAGAATTTCTGCTTATATCCAAGCTGCTCGCTTCAGCAGACTTGATTATTTTCCCGCCATTTGCCAGAATTCTTCTTTCCAGCTCGTCTATCAGATTGCAGAAGCCTCCTTCAACATAGCCAAGCTTCTCTTTTGTCAACCCCCTATTTGCACGGGCTTTCATGCGCTCGATGAACCAGGCAGCAGAAACCCGGGAAGCTTCACCACCAAATTTGCTGACAAGCATGGGCTCAAAGAAATTTTTCCACGTTCCCTGGCTTGCGTTTCTAATAACCCAATCCTTTGCTGCTATATTGTCAAGCGCCCTTGCCATTTGCAGGGGCATAAGCTTTATCTTCAGCATCATTTTTCCAAGCATAATTCTTTCCCTTGCGCTTAAGGGAGAGAAATTAAATATGTCAAGAACTCCGGAGAGGTTATGAAACTCCCCATCATAAAAAGCTGTTGTAGCTGGGAGCCATCTTAGCTTCCTCTTAAGGCCGAGCTCTGAAATCAGGTTTCTGAAGTTCTTGTCGCCTGCAAAGCAGTGATGATAGAAGCGCTCGATACAATATCCTTTTCTGCGAATTGAAGACAGGGCTCCGCCAAGCTCGTTCTCTTTCTCAACAAGCGTTACCTGAATGCTGCGTTTTGAAAGCTCGTAAGCAGCTGTTAGCCCGGTTAGGCCAGCGCCTAGAATGACGACCATAGAAAGAACTATGCTTTAATTTATTTTAACTTTATATTGCTCTGGGCCCTTTGAAGAATCCTTTTTCCTTGTGCTCTGCCTGGGAGAGGGCTTCTTCCTGGGAAAGGCTTTCTTCAATTTTGTCATCCCGCATTACATTTCTAAGGGGTATGGGCTGGAAGCTCGGCTCGCAATCGGTTTTGACCTTATCCAGCTCTCCAAAAGCCTCGAGAATAGAATGCAAATCCTTCTCTATCTGCCTGAGCTCGCTTTCAGCAAGCTCTATCCTAGCCATCTTTGCCACTGAAGCTGCGTCGAATTTCCTTTGAGCAACCATATGGATTTTTATTGTATGAAACATTAAAAAGATTAATAAGGTGGGTAAAATGAAAGGGCAGTCACCAATAGTAACTCACTCCATACTTGTTTTGTTTGCTGTCGTGCTTCTAATGGCGGTTGTAACGAGCATGGGAAAAATTGAAAAGAACTACCAGAATTTCACAAGCGAGATGTCTGCCAAGAGCATATGCTCGCTGCTGAAATCAACGGCAGAGAAGATATATGTGCCTGTTTCCGGAAACATAACAGTAAACAGGACAATAGAAATGGGGCATATCATAATAAGCCTGCCGATAAGGATTGGCAACGGGCAGTATGTGGTAAGCTTCTACAACAACAGCGTGCTGATAGAATACGGCAAGATCAGCTATGGCTGCAATATCGGCATCAACGCAACCCTTTCGGGCCTGACCTATGGCGGAAGGACTAAAATAAAATGGATGCTTGGAAACGGGACAAATTCCCTGACAATAGAAAATGAATGAGGTGATTGATATTGAAAGCAATGAAATAAGAGACCTGATAATATCTGCTGGCGCGCTGGCCCTGGCTTTTGGCATATCGTTCTCAGGTGGCATAACAGCGCTGTTCCAGCCAATTGCGCTGGCTTATGCTGTGCTTGCTTCCCTGCTTGCTGTTTCAACAGGCTTTATTCTGCACGAGCTTGGCCATAGGTTCACGGCGAATAAGTTCAACTGCCGCGCAGAATACAAAATGTGGCCTTCTGGGCTGCTCCTGGCTCTGGCATTATCGCTTTTCGGCTTTGTATTTGCAGCGCCGGGCGCTGTTGTAATATATCCAAGAGTCAGCCTCTGGGGAAATGTCCAGAAGCTTGGCAAAAAAGCTTACGGCATAATATCCATTTCAGGGCCTGCCATGAATATGCTGCTGGCTTTAATTTTCCTGGGAATCAATGCCATTTACCCGTCAGACATATTTCTTCTGGGAAAATACATAAACACTTGGCTTGCTCTTTTCAACCTAATACCTATCATGCCATTTGACGGGGCAAAGATTCTTGCATGGGACAGTAGAATCTGGCTGGCAGCAGCTGTTATTGCCGTGATTATGCTGCTCATATTATAGCGAGAATATTATTCAGAGAATTTCAAGCTTGCCGAACTTGCCAACAGAAAGCTGAAGCTCGTCCCTGAACGAGGAAATGAAGCCGTTTGTTATTTTTATCTTATTGCCCTCAACCACCTTGTCTGCATGCTCGCCCCACAGGGTGAGCTTGAATCTTCCAGAATCATCCTCTATTGTGGCATTGGCAACGCGGGTTCTGCCGTATTTTGTGTTCACGTCGCGGGCTTCCTCCTTTTCCACAACAGTGGCCTCCACTTCAACGTTCCTTGTGCTTCCTGAAAGTTCAGAAATCTTCATTTTTACACCTTAATACATTCTACGAGGTGTTAAAACTCCGGAATGATGCATTCATTCCGAGAGTATTTACGACCTTTTCAAATCAAGCTAATTTTATTAATTCTCAGAGCAAATATTTAAATGAAAAAACATGCAAGAAAGGTGAAAAAGTGCCTGAAATTGTAATTGGCAGGGACCTGGAGGACCTGAAGAAGTTCGGGATTGACGGGACAATATACATAGGCAAGCATCTTGTGGGCTCGGGCGAGGACGCTCATACGACAACTCCTGTTTACATGGACGTGCTGAGGCCTCATATAATAACGCTTTGCGGCAAACGCGGCGCCGGAAAGAGCTATTCAATGGGTGTCATAGCAGAAGAGATATTGAAGCTTCCTGAGGAAGTTAAGAGCGGGCTCTGCTCTGTAATGGTGGACACTCAGGGTATATTCTGGACCATGAAATCCCCTTCAGATTCAGCATCATTATTGAGAGCGTGGGGCATGGAGCCAAGGGGTTTTGATGTTAAAGTCTATGTTCCAGAAGGGCAGACAGAGACCTTCCTGAAAGCAGGAGTAAGCTTTGACGGAACTTTCTCGATATCGCCCTCGCAGCTGAGCTACAGCGACTGGCTCTCAATATTCAAGATAGAAATGAATGACCCGATGGGAATACTGCTCCAGAAGGTTCTGGAAAAGATGCCTGCCAGCTGCTCTATTGATGACATGGCAAGGGCTGCTGGGAAAGAGGAGGGATTTGAAAAAGAGAAGATGGCTCTTGAAAACCTTTTCACTGGAGCAAAATACTGGGGAATTTTCGGCGAGAAAAAAATGCCTGAGATTCTATATCCAGGAAAATGCTCTGTCATAGATGTTTCACTAACTCCACAGTCTGTGAGAGCATTGATGATAGCAATAGTCTCGAGAAAGATATTTGCCGAGCGCACAAAAGCAAG
>CAZBKL010000025.1:7834-10470 GCA_964492465.1 uncultured archaeon | reverse complement strand
ACCCATGCAAAATTTGCGTTACCTGCTGGAGGAACTCCAAATCTCCAGCGCATGTCTTCTCTTAGAAGCTCTCCTTTCCAGTCACTGTCATTAAAAGGGGGGTTGGCTATGACAAAATTTGCTTTCAGGTCTTTATGGGCATCGTTTAGGAAGCTGCCTTCATTGTTCCATTGAATATTGGAGTCTATTCCCCTGATGGCTAAATTCATTTTACATAGGCGCCAAGTAGTCTGGTTTGATTCTTGGCCGTATATTGAAATGTCGCCAATCTTTCCTCCATGGACCTGGACGAATTTCTCAGACTGTACAAACATGCCTCCAGAACCGCAGCAGGGGTCAAATATGCGTCCTTTGTAAGGTTCCATCATCTCTACGAGAATCCTAACGATGCTTTTTGGCGTATAGAACTGACCGCCTTTCTTGCCTTCTGCGTCTGCGAACTGGCCTAAGAAGTATTCATAAACCCTTCCGAGAATGTCTTTGCTTCTGTTTTCCCTGTCTCCAAGTCCAATTGTTCCTATAAGGTCAATAAGCTCGCCAAGCCTTTGCTTGTCCAATGCCGGCCTGGAGTAATTTTTTGTAAGAACACCCCTCAAAGACGGGTTATCCTTTTCTATTAAATCCATGGCATCGTCAATCAGGTTTCCTATTGTAGGCTGCTTTGCATTCTTCTGAAGATGGTCCCACCTAGCTTTTGGAGGGACCCAGAAAACATTCCTTGACTTGTATTCGTCCACGTCTTCGGGGTCCGATAGCTTTTCGGGGTCATTCTTCAGCTCCTCATAGACCTCTTTGAAGACATCTGATATGTATTTGAGAAATATCAATCCCAGGACAACGTGCTTGTATTCGGCAGCGTCCATGTTATTTCGCATCTTATCTGCAGCCTGCCAAAGCTTCTGCTCAAAACCGAGGTTGGCTCCGTTGGATTCAACCATAAAAACACCATTTGTCGCTGTCTTTTAATATAAGTATATTTAAATCATGAATTACCCTTTATCCACTTACCATAGCACGAATTTGGTGTATTCGGAACAAAAATATAGCCATTTTTTCTCAGATGCTTTGCCAAAGTCAATACATTAATTCCATATTTTTTGCTTGCTTCGTTGCAACTCAGTCCCGATGCTACGCTTCCAATTGCCCTTTCCAAATCATCTAATGAAAATTTTATTGAGCCTGAATTATATCGCCCTTTCCAATGTTCTACAAGAAAAGAACTTCTGTCATTGAATACTTTCCCTTTCCATACAATGCCTTTATTTATTTTTTCAAGATAATCCCTGACATCATAGATGCTATTAAATCTCTCCCATCTTTCAATTTCATTTTGGACAATTTGAACTTTGTAATCATCCTGCCATAACCAAATTCTTGAATGTCCTGCCAATCCCATTTTTCTTCTCTGGTAAATAAAAATAATTTTTTGCATCCCTCTGCGTATTTTGTCTATCACAACCCATTCTCCGAAAAGACCAGCAAGTCCATCTGCCGTAATGCCTTCATGTATTTCCGTTTCTGCCATTAAAATCTTCCCTATATTGCTGCCCGTGGGAAGCTATGAGCCCAAGGTCCCGAGGCGTAATCTCATGAAATACTTTTAGCTCTCTATTTTTAACTACCTTACTTCTTGTATGTGAATTTGCGGAAAATAATAAAAAATATAAAATTCACTGAATTTAAGCAAATTTCATGCCTAACTAAATATTTCTGTCAAAAAATAGTCATCTTTGACAAACCTTCTCAAAAATTAGTTTTTATATTTACAAGACTTTATAGCTCAAAATAAACATTATCTTTTGAGAGTTTTGCAAAATAACCCAGTCCTGCACAAAAACTGTTATTGACGAAGTTATCCTTTTAATTCAATTCCTGACAGTTTTCATTTTAATACCGGCCTTTTTCATATCCCGTGAAAATTTTTTAAACTCTTCTTCCGTGAATTCAACTTCATTTTCATCGTCGGGTATGAATTCCTTAGCATTTTTCCATAGCTCTGGTCTCGAGTTTTGGTATTTTTTGCACGCCCGTCTCCATTGAACTTTACCCTCGACTTGAAATTTTTTCATTTCATTCTCTAAAAACTTCAGGAACTTCAGCATCTTATTTTTGTTTCTGAAGTAGAATACGACAACGCCATCATTTAACTTTCCCCAATAATTAACCTCAAAGGAATTTATCATTTTAAAAAAATTAATCAGATTTTTATCGGAATATTTTCTATCCCAGAATATAAGCGCCTTGTAACATTCATCACATAGATTCGGTAGCTTGCCATTTTTAATATAAAAAATAATGTTTTCTTCCAATAAGCCAGGGCATTCGAATCTCTCATCTCAAAAACGGAACCAACCCGTTTCCTTTATCGAATCCTTGATTTCTTCTGTTGATATTCCTGTCATATTAAAAAATATACCCCCGAAACGTTGAAAAAGCCTTAATCATAGTAATAACAATATTGGTGATCTATTGAAAATAGCCTTCTTTGATTTGGAAACACTGAAATTGACCGATGAAGTAGGTGGCAGAACGTCCGAACACTTGAAGATGTTGGGAATGTCCGTAGGTGGAGTTGCAATAAATAACGGCAGAGTATTGGTTTTTGAAGAACATGAAACGCAGAAACTAATCGATAA
>CAZBKL010000025.1:0-7824 GCA_964492465.1 uncultured archaeon | reverse complement strand
AATCGATAAATTATCCGGTGCTGATGTTGTCGTTGGTCATAATCTACTCGGTTTTGATTACTACGTTTTGACACCCTATACAGAGAAAGAGGAAATAGATGCACTGAGAACGAGAACGGTCGATACTCTACAGCGATTGGCTTCTCTGCGAAATGGTTTCATGCGCGGCCTCTCTCTGGATATATTAGCATCTCTCAATTTCGGCATCAAAAAGGATTTATCGGGGCGTCTGATGCCGAATCTATGGAAATCTGGAGAAAAGGAGAAGGTTATAAAGCATCTCATGGATGATGTAAAGCTCACGAGAAAGTTATTCAACCACGTAGAAAAAAATAAAAAACTGAAATATGAGCATTTCGATTATGGGGAAAGTAGAGGAACACAAGAGTTGAAAATACCCAAAGGTCTTTTCAAATTAGAAGGGAGATAATCATGAAGCTTGAAATTGAATTAGTTCCAAAAACGGCATGGTATTCAAATTTGAGAACAAATATTCCAAAGAAAGAATGGGATAAAATTAAAGACCATAGTTATTCTGATGCAAATCAAAAATGTGCTGTCTGTGGTAAATGCGGAAGATTAAATTGTCATGAAATTTGGGAATATGACGATAATAAACATATTCAAAAATTGAAAGGTTTCATTGCACTATGTAATGATTGTCATATGATTAAGCACATTGGTTTTGCAAATATCCAGGCTTCACGAAGACTTCTAGATATGGATAAATTAATTGAACATTTTATGAAAGTAAACAATGTTGATAGAAAAATATTCAATAAACATTATGAAGAATCCTTTAAGATTTGGAGAGAACGGTCAGGACACAAATGGACTACTCATCTGGCAGAATGGTCAAATCTGGTAAGTCCCAATACTTCTAATATATCTAACTGGCTTTAATTTTCTACCATCTCCTCTGCTTTATGACATTTTCAGCGTTCTGCCCCTCTATCTTGAGATAGCGCTGCGTGACCCCGACGGTATCGCCAATGAAGGCTGCGGCAGCAACTATGTCCTTTTTTGTGGCCTGATAAATAGCGACCCCAGCCCCCCTACGCATCCAATGCCAGCTTATTCCGATACCTGCATTGTTTTGCCTGGTGAAGTTCTTTAGCCTGCTCCATAGCTCATAGTATTTGGCATCAAGTTCCTTGTCAGTCACTCTCTCCTTGTTCTTACCATTGTCCTTGAAGAACAGGTAGGCCTCGCTGGGCATGTCATCGTTCAGAAGGCATGATTTTATCCGCACGTAGGTGTCATGCGTGATTATTCGCCTTTGTTTCTTTTCACGCTTCTCCCTGAGTGTTACATAGATGTTGCCATCATCCTCTTCTATGTCCCTATTGCGCAGCTTAAGAACTCCCCGAACCCTTGCACCAGTATCATATATGAGCATTGAAATTATCGCCAGCTCCTTTTCATTGCTTTCAAACAAAGATGCAATTAGCTTCCTGCCATCCCTAAGCTTGAGGGTCTGTATGTGCAGCCTATCGGATTGTTTGGCCTTTACATCATCCTTGAATTGTTGCCTGAGCTGTGATGAGAATTTGCCTATGCTTTCAAGATATCGCAGGTAAGCCCGGAGTGCCATTATCCTACATGGGTTGGGCATTGCATAGCCGAATCGAGTCAGATTGCCCAGGGTAACTGCATGATATTCTCTAAGGAACTTGCCGACTTGCAGGAGATAAGCACGCCTGGTGAGGTAACTATATCTCTTCCCCCTTTCCAGCATCCATTGCTCAAATCCTTCTATCATCTCCAATCATCCGTAATAGATAACAATAGTTATCTTTTTTCCGAATCTTTCTCCTTTGCGAGTCCACGAGAAATAAGTTCCTGCTTCGCTTCTTCAATAGCCTGTGAGATTGCAGGATTTTTCATAAGGATTTCCAAAAAGGTGTCATTGACATTATCCCATTTCCTTCTTTCCTCTTCCTGTTTTTCGAGGTCTTCTTGATTCTGCATGAATGCCCTGACAGATAGTGGCATTCCACATCCGCATAGTTCCGTGCCTATCGGATATTTTTTATTGCATCTCACACATTCGATTATGGCATCCTCCTTTCCTTCGTTTATGCCATTGACTTTCAATACAGCATCTTCCAAATCCCTTGCCGATAGATGCACATAGACTGATGCGACTTTAGAATCCTGAGTCCATCCAGCGTATTGCTTCAATTGAGCCTCTGTAAGCACCTTTGCCAGTTCAGTTAAGCGGGTGTGTCTAAAAAGATATGGTGTTATTTTCATGCCTTTATCTAATCCTGTTTTCTTCACTGCTTCTGACAATTGCTTGAAAAATGCAGCATATGAAAATTGGGCTCTCCCGCCTTTTGATTGCATCAGCCATAGGGGAGAATCTCCATTTTTGAAATCTGGATGAGATGCCAAGTATTCCTTGACAGTGTTGTAAGATTTCACTATGGGAATTTTTCGAAGGCCTGTCTTGGTTTCATTTGGAATAGTGAGAAGACATCCATAACTTGTAAATACGATGTGCTTGCATTTTAGGGCTAAAATCTCGTGGGGTCTGGCAGCAGATTCGTATAGCAAAGATAAAATCGCCTTGTCCCTGAGCCTATCGCACGCATCTATGATTCGGATTATTTCCGATTCTGTAAGCAAATCGTCACATTTCCTGGTTTTGTAATCCTTCTCCTTACACTTAATCCAAGATACCTTGTCTGGCACGATTTTATTATTGCCCTCAAGCCAACGGTAAAACCTCTTTATTATGACCTTTATTGTAGTTTTGGTGTGCGCTTCGTATTTGCACATCCTGTTGCCCTTTTCGCACACATCACCAAAGTCTATCTTCCGTATCAAGTCCCTGATGTCATCCTCGGTGGTTTCCTTAAAATCCTTGTTAAGAAGGAATGCAATCTTTGCGAGCTTGAAATAATAAACCATTGTCCTGCGATGGCCTACTTCCGCAGAGATATGCTTTAGAAAATCGGCTATATAGATTCGGTTGGATTCGAGCAAATCCTTCCGTTCCTGTAATAGTTCCAAGCAATGTTCAAATCCTATTTTCCCCATAGTTAATCAGCCTTTGGAGAGGTTTATTAACAGCGATTAAGAACTTAACAAATCAGAAAACCCATCCGGGGCTTTATTTTAAAATAGACCCCAATATATTATCATGCCCGCACTTCTGAATTTCGCCCGAAAGAATTCTAGCAATATTCTTGAGCCATTCGGCAAGACAGATGTGTTGCTGCTTTATGCGCTGGCAGCTGAAAAGCTGGAAAAATACCTTGCTAACAGGGAGATTGCGAGTAGAATATGGATGACAAAAGGCATTCCGTACCTGCTGAAACGGGGCTCCCAGCTCGAACCCCTGACAGCAGGCGAGCTTGCTGAAGCAACAACAGAAGAGTTCCTGAAGATGAGGGCAGAGAATGACCTGAAGTCAGCTGAAGCTGACATCACAAAACTGCAGAAAAAAGTATGGCAGTATTTCTTCCCAAGGAAGCTCGCTGACTTCTTTTATGCCACAAATGGCGAAAGCCTTGGAAAGTCAATTGACAGGATATTTTTTGACCTGGACAGGGGAGAGCGGATTACAGCAAGCCATGCTCAAGAAGCTACAAAGATTTTCGTGGATATGGTCAGGGAAGATTCTGGCTTGAAGAATCTTATTGGTGAAACAGAGCCATTCATCTGCTGGACAGGAAACTCGTTTCATGTGATGCTGTTTATGGACAAGGCAATGCCAAGCTCGTTCTACACAAAAAATTTCCAATATTCAAAAAACGAGCCTGAAGCAAATTTCACAGGAAAATGGGCAAGGCAGCTCAGGGAGCAAGTGAAATTCAAGGTAATTGGCGGGCATGAAAAAGCTCCTGATTTCCTCACAATTGACCCATCACAGACGCCATCTGGAAAGCTTTGCCGTGCTCCGCTGGGTGCGCTGCATATGAAAAGCCCAAAGGAGATAGACGGGATTTCTGTCCCGCTGACAAGAGCCATGCTAAATGACAAGAAGCTTGCAGGCAAGCTGGCAAATCTGAAGCCAAAAGACATTGTCAAAAACCTCGATGAGCTCGCAGCAAGGCTGCCGAAGAAGTTCAAGTGATGAAAAGAGCAGGGCTTCATAACATTTTTGGAAGAAGGCGATGAGCCCATCCTATGGATTGTTCCTGAAAATCAGATCGCCACAAACCCCATCACAGCCAGCAAAGTGATAACAAGACCGACTATTCCTGCAAATCCCAGGTATTTCAGGTTGCTCAATTTTCCTGAAAGATACTGAAAATAGAAGAAAAAGCCAAATAAGCATGAGTAGAATAACTGCCAGGGATTATGGCTCTGGAAAGCGAGGAAGCTTAGAAAGCCAAGAAAGCCAAGAAATCCGTACATCCATTTCTTGACAGGCATGAAATCACTTTTTGCTGTATAGTCCTATGAGCTCAGCTTTTTCAAGTATGTGGCCGAGCATGGCAGCTTCAAGCTCCTTCTTCCTTGTGTTTGCAGGAAGCTCGAGCTTATTGTCCAGGGCAAAGAGCCTGAAAAAATAACGGTGGGTGCCAGAAGGCGGGCTGGGTCCGTGATAAGCGTGCCCCATAAAATCATTGATACCCTGGGCTCCAGGAATATTGCCCTCCCATATCTTGCTCACTATTGGTATGTTCCACAAAACCCAGTGCACAAAAATTCCCTTGGGCGCATCAGGGTCTTCGACCAGCAGAGCGAGGCTTTTTGCTTCTTTTGGGATGCTCCATATCTCAAGATTTGGGTTTATATCATCTCCATCTGCTGAATACCTGGGAGGTATATATTCGCCATGTTTGAAATCCGGTGATGTAAGCCTCATAGAAACACCATGATTAAGATGTTCAGTCTTTCTATTTAAAGATATTTACAATTGCATACTCATGACAACAGAAATAGCAATTGTTGGAGCAGGACCAGCTGCTATAGGAACCGTATTGGCATTATTAGAGGAAGACGTTCCTGGAGAAAATATAACCATACTAGAAAGCGGACCTTCAAGCAATGAAAGGTCGGAATTTTCGCTCCGAGGTTTCGGTGGCGTGGGTTTGTGCTCTGATGTAAAGCTATGCATCAGCCCTCTTGTGGGCAATGAGCTTTGGGAAATAGCTAGCAAGGACGCATTCGAAAGATATGAAAGGGATACAATCTTTAGAAAGGACATATTGAAACAGCTCGACATTATGCAGCCTGGAAATAAGCATTTGCTGGAAATGCTCATAGTTGAGCAGAACTTCAAGAAACTGGCTGAATATCACAAGCACGTTACTGATCTCTTTTTTCATGACCATGAAAAACGCCTTGAAAATTCGTGCCCATCTGGCGACTTAGAATATTTCTCAGATTACAATCCAGTCATCCATCTCGGGACAGACGGGGGTAAAAAGAGGGCAAGAGAAATGGAAAAATGCTTCGCTGAAAATGGAATAAACATATCTTTCAATACCAACATAAATGAAATAAATCAAGAAAAATTTGGGTTTGAATTGGTTTCTGACAATGATTCATACCCGGCTGATTATCTGTTATTTGCTGCGGGAAAATCTGGCGGAAAATGGGCAACAAACCAAGCAACTAAGCTGGGTGCTAAAACTGAAAAAACGCTTCCAGCAATAGGAATCAGGTTCGAAGACAGAAAAGAAAACCTTCCTCTGTCAAGGTTGGGAGATGATGCCAAAATCAAGTTGCCGTTCGGCGCTTCGCTTATGCACAATACCATGCAGATTTTCAACAGGAAGCCGCCTGACATATATTATGTGAAGACCCATTGTGTATGCGAAGGAGGTAAGGTATTGTCATATCCATATGATAGCCCCGAGGGAAGCATAGTCATTCTAGGCGGAGCCTCGGAATCTGAAAGGAAGGGGATAATATAAATTTTGACATACTTTACAAGAGCTCCAGGTTCATACAGGAATCCTTGTCGAAATTTTTGAAGGAAAATAAAGAAAAATTGAAAACACCGAAACTGCAGCGCCTGGAAGATTTAATGAAAAATGTAAAGACTGTTAATATGAGAGATAACTCCGTAATTCCAACGCTCCAGGGCTGCGAACTGGATAACATAACAATATACTTGAGAAGCCTTGGAATTAAGGATGAAATAATAAGTTTCATCAATGAACTATACGAAATATCGGGCTCTGAACCTAACTCGGATGCATTGGTTTATTTCCCTTCATTGGAATCTGGGAGTGAGAGGATCCGCGTTGATTTTAACATGGAAACCCATGTTCATAATCTATATGCAATAGGTGATGGCTCGGGATGGACACAGGGTATAACAGCAGCAGCAACTTCCGGATACCTCGCCGGGAAACATATTGCAAAATCGTATTCTCCTATTTAAGTTTTCCAGCAAACTTAGTTTACCATATGCTGAGATGGCGGAGTGGACCAACGCGCTAGCCTGGAAAGCTAGTGAGCCTTGCAGCTCTCGGGAGTTCGAAACACTTTTTTCTTTTCTGAGAAAAGAAAAACCTGTCCTATGCTCGAAAAGCAAAAGCTTTTCGGCACCACGGAAAGCTTCGCTTTCCTAGGAAAAGAAAAGATAAGAAATAAGTACAAAATTCTCCCTCTCAGCGCTTTTTTTGTTTTTTTCAGTTCAAAGAAGACAAGTGTCTTGGTCTTATTATCGCAGTGGCGCAACCAATGTAAGCTATTTCGATTACACGCCTATTGTTTTCCATATAATCACGAGTTATTTCACCTGATTTATCCATGTAAGGCTGGACGCTAGTTAAGCCACTGACATATATTTCAAATGCTACTGAATTTGTTGAATCCGAACCATCCTTAACTATGACTTTACCGGTTCCGGCAATATCAAAACAGTCGCAAAGAGCATAAAATGCGATTTTTGTTGTTTTCGGGCAAATTTTTATGCATTCGGTGTTATCTTCTCTGGGGCAAACAATACTAGAATTTTTAATCCATAATTCAGTTTCAAGCAATTTCATCGTGTGTTTATCCTTATGTCTAAACATACCATCACAAATAACGAAATCATCATAAACTTTTTTAAATACTATTTTCTAGGAAGTGGTTACATATTGCAGCAAACTCTTTAAGCCTTTTTAATCACCATTAGGTTTAAAAAACTATTTGTTATAGTATTATTTGGTAGTTTCATGTTAGTAGAGGAGATTGATTCTGAATCCAGGAATTCCGGGAAGCTTTACGAAACCATAAGCCCGACCGAGACCATGATGGTTGAGCGCCTGATGAAGAATCCCGACCTCGTAGAAGACGGATTGACATACCTGGACCACCACGTGCGCACAGGCGAGCAGGTCAGGATTGATTTTCTGTTTGCAGATGCCAATGGCGTTCTGGTGATAGCAGAATTGAATGTTGAGGAGACAGAAGACATACTTCTTGGGTGCCTGGAATATTATGATGAGATAGTCACGAACATTGAAGGTTATGCCAGGCTTTTTGGCGAGAAGTTCGGCATAAAAATATCCCCGAGCAGGAAACCCAGAATGATGCTTATAGCGCCAAGCTTCGGGGCAAAGTTCGTGGAAAAATGCCGCTGGCTGAGAATGAGCATTTCAGCTTTTACATTCAAGTGCATAAAGCCGAGATATTCTGAATTCATATTGCCTGTTTTCAGCGAGGTTCATATACCTCCTGTTCCGAGGGGCTTGGAAGCAGGAGTCGAGCCTGTCCAGAGTATTGAAATCAAGGAGGCAGAAGAAGCTCCCAAGACCGGGGAAGAGCCAATCGCCGTTGTAAAGGAAAGCGATTACAAAATATACTTTGGCGACGAGCAGGAAGAAGGGAAAGAAGAGGATGCAGACCAGAAATCAGAATTTGAGGAGC
>CAZBKL010000024.1:0-10708 GCA_964492465.1 uncultured archaeon | reverse complement strand
ATTTTAAAGCAATATTCGCAAAAAGAGCTTGGACAACTTTTTCAGGAGCTTTTGCAGCTTCGTGCGCTTTTCCTGTATTTTCAGAAGCCTTAATTTCAGATTTTTTCCTTGCCATTTCAAATCACAATATTTAATGTTTTCGCAGCCGAACCAATTAAAGCTTGCTCTCATTTTGTTTGCAAAAATAACCAGCTTAATTTAATGTATTTACTTCTATATAGTAACATACCATATATAAAGCTTTTTCATTCTCTTTCCTCAACGCTTTCTATAACGCCATCAGAGTCATTGTCAAGGCCCTCAAAGACTTTTGCGAAAATCCTTGGATTCTTTCTGTTTCCTGCAGAAAGCTCTTTCATGTTGTTCGCAAATGCGTGTATGGCAGCTTTTGTGCCGGCTGCGCGCCTGCCAGCTATGACCAGAACTTGTTTGTCTGGCGCAAAAGGGTTCCTGGCTCTAACCACAATGCCACACTCCTCTTCTGGGTAAGTTTTCTTTGTGATAGAGGAATAAATTGCAGAATACTGGCCTTTCTGCGATTCCACAAAGCGTATGGGCAGTTTTGAATTGATTTCAGCAGAAATCTGGTTGACGCCAGGCCCTCCTATTATTATCAGGTTGTTTTTCAGGTCTTCTTTCTTGATTTCTGTATCAAGCTTTATCGCGTTTTCAGGGACGCTGTTTATGAAACCTCCAAGAAACAAGCCTACGCTTATTGCGTAGACGCCGTCTTTGGCCCGCGCTTTTGTGGGTCCGTGGGGCTCCGGCGAGCCAAGTATTATTGTGGCGTTAAGAGCGCTGTTCTGTATAAAAGGTTCAAGGAATTTTTCATGCTCAGAAGAGCGCATTCCTATCGCCAAGTTGCCTGCCGGCACCATTTCTTTCAGCATTATTGAGAAAGAAGGCTTTTCCACGCCATAATATTTTGCTATGACGCCGTTTATGTTCTCTTCTTTCACAACCTTTATCAGGCCTGCTTTCTTCAGGTTATGGATATAATAATAAACTTTCTGCTCATGAAGCTTCAGTCGCGAAGCCAGGCTTTTCGGATAGTCAGGCTTCTCAGCCAAGGACTCTAAAATCCGAATAGCCATTGGCGAAAGCGCTATTCTTGAGCTTCTGGCTGAAATCTCCTTTGTGGCAAGGGCGTAAAGCCCGCTCTCCCGGTTCTCTATTATCATTTTCGTTCCCAACACCCATTTCAGCTATGCTTAGCTATTATAAACTTTATTATAATATTATTATAATCTTATTAATAAAGGTTTATAAGCTTTCTTTTCCAACAATCATAATTCAAATTTCAATGTTTGGTGATAAAATGCGCAGTATACTTCGTATCCTGGCATTCTATCATCTAATGGAATAAATTAAGATGATACAATGTGCGGAATAATAGGGTACATAGGAGAGCAAGAAGCTGATTCTGTGCTGCATGAAGGCTTGAAAAAGCTCACGTACAGGGGATATGATTCCTGGGGATTCGGCTTTGCCAGTGAAAGTGGCCTTGGAATACTGAAAGATGTCGGCGACATTGAAAAAGTTAATGATGTTTCTTTCAGCGGCTCCCATCTGGCAATTGGCCACTGCCGCTGGGCAACGCACGGTGGCGTGACAAAAGAAAATGCCCATCCCCACACCTCCTGCAATGAGCGCATTGCAGTTGTTCATAATGGCATAATAGAGAACTACCAGGAGCTGAAAAGCGAGCTCATGTCAAAAGGCCACGAGTTCCGTAGCGAGACAGACACAGAGGTGATATCCCATTTGATAGAAGAATTCTGCAAGCAGTCTGGCTTTGAAGAGTCTGTAAGGAAAGCCTCTTCAATGCTGAAAGGCTCTTACGCATTTGTGGCTATGAGCGCTGATTTTGAAGGACTGGTTTGCGTGAAAAACGGCTCTCCGCTTGTGATAGGAGTTGGTGACAGAGAGCGCTTCGTAGCCAGCGATGTCGTGGCTTTCCTCAGCCGCACAAACAAAGCAATATACATGGAAGACGGAGATATGGCAGTTTTGAAAAATGAGTGAGAAAATGGCAAATGCTTCAATACGCTCGGTAAGACAAAGTCTTCCCGGCGTTTTCACCCGCATAGGGATAAAATTAGCGTGAGAAAATGACAATATCAATAACCAGGCTGGATAATGGCAAGGAAGTTGTCCGCTGTGAAAAATGCATAAACTGGCCAGCAAGCTCAGCTGAAAAAGGCGAACACGAACATTTCATGCTTAAAGAGATTCTTGAGCAGCCTGTCATGCTGAAACAGGCAATCTGCCAGGAGCGTGAAAAAATAATGAACATAGCCCTGGAGGTCCTGCGGGCGAAAAACGTGGTGATAACAGCGTGCGGCACTTCAAGGTATGCAGCCCTGGTCGGAAGATACCTGTTCTCAAAGCTTGCGGGAAAGTTCTGCGATGTCGTGATGGCAAGCGAGTTCCAGTATTTTTCTGAGTCTGTTGACAAGAACACTTTGGTAATAGCTGTTTCTCAGAGCGGCGAGACAGCAGATGTCATGGAAGGCGTGAAAAAAGCTAAAGCCAATGGTGCCAAAATACTTTCAATTGTCAATGTCATTGATTCTTCGCTTGCGAGAATAAGCGACCATGTCATTTACACAAACTGCGGGCCTGAAATCGGTGTTGCTGCGACAAAGAGCTTCACAAACCAGCTTGCTGTTTTTTACATGCTTGCTTTTGCCATGGCTAACCGCTATGACGAGGCTGTCAGCAAGCTGAAAGACATTTCAGGCATAATAGAAAAATCCCTGAATGAGAACAACAATGGCATCAGGCAGATTGCCGAAAAGCTGAAAGACAGGCGTGATTTCTACTTCATAGGAAGGGGAATTAATTTCTCCCTGGCTTCTGAAGGCGCTCTCAAGCTGAAAGAAATCTCATATGTCCATGCAGAGGGAATGCCTGCAGGCGAACTGAAGCACGGCACCATAGCTCTTATAGAGCCAGGCACGCCTGTGGTTGCTGTCGCGCCAAAAGATTATACATTTCACGAAACCATGAACAATGCCATAGAGACAAAATCCCGCGGAGCTTTTGTGATTGGCATAAGCAACGAGAACAACCAGAGCTTTGACGCCTGGATTAAAATACCTGAAGTTGAAGAAATATTCTACCCGCTGGTCAGCGTAATTCCAATGCAACTGCTGGCTTACTACTCGGCCACAGCCAGGGGCAAGAACCCTGACAAGCCCCGCAACCTGGCAAAGAGCGTGACTGTCAAGTAAATTTGAGGGAACAAGACAAACTGAAGGTTAGCGGATTCCTAAAAAATTTGCCTGCCTAATTCAAGATTGCCCTTCGTCATCCCTCCGCTTTCCATGCTCCCTGTTTGCCTTGCCTCTGAAATAAGGGAATTTAAAATATCTTGCAAGAATATTCATCTAAGTGACCTGCATGTCCTACGAAGAAGGCAGAAGGGAATATTTCGAGAGCAAACAGAGGAAGAAATACCGCAATGTTTACAGGAAGCGGGACCCTCATGCCAAGCAGGTGACCAAGATATAAGTTACCGTAATTCTATCCGTGTTTCGGCGCAGGTAAACTCGGGGTTTTGATGCATGGTGCCAGTGATGTTGATATCAGGTCGCCATAAATGTAAGGCCCGTCTTCGGAATATTCAATAATATGGTATCTCACCGCAAGGCCCTTCAGATAGCCGAACTTTTCCTGGTTCTTTGCATTTGTCAGGATGATAAACTCTTCAGTGCCCAGGGTCTCAACTATCATCCCATCCATAGCATATTTATGGTCTTTGACCCATTTTCTGACTATCCCAGTTTTGGCATATTTCACATCCTGCATGGGCTCAGCTCTAATTGAAATTCCCTCTATTTTTTTGATTAGCTCTTCCCATGGATTGAGCCAGTTTCTATGCAAATAAAACTCTTGGGAATAATCCAGAACTCCGAGAACATCATTGGCTCTTCTGGCAAGTTCCCTGCGCTCATCCGGTTCCAGAGAATTCTTCATCAAAACGCGGTTGCCACATATATACAAAACATCGGGATTGAAATCCGGGAACAATCTGTATCCATGTTCATGATATTTCTTCCGCAGCTTTTTGGGCACGACTTTCCCGCTCGAATTTTCAGGAAGATAGGAAAACATTCTTTCTGTCAGGGGTTTTCCCAATACCCGCCTCTCGATTAATATATCTTCAGATGTGTCTTTGCCCACCAATGACTCCCAAATGCCAGTCGGTAGACCTGCTTGATAATAATCTACTATACCCCTCGCAGCCTCTTCTCCTATCATGTATCTGAAGAGCTCTCTTTGCAGCTCCAGAAAATCAGCTTCTTTTTTCATTCTTAATGAATATTCATCATCGCCCTCCATCGTTCTCATGGTAATCTCATTGCAAAATCTCCTTTTTTCAACTTTCTCGGGCTCCACTGCCTTAGTAATTGACACCATTTCGCCTTTCGTTGTCATTTTAACCATCTGTTCAGGATGAATATTGTTGGTGTCTGATTCAAAGCTTAAAAAGCAAATATAAACTTACAGAGCCCAATCTTGAATATCATAGGATGATATCATGGAAACCCTTATCTGGATAATATTGAGCACATTCATAGTCAGTGCTCTGTCGCTGGTAGGCATTTTCACCCTCGCCTTGAAAGAGAAACTGCTCCAGAAGATTCTGATGGTTCTCGTTTCTCTTTCAGCAGGAGCGCTGATGGGCAATGCGTTCATTCACCTGCTGCCGGAATCATTTGAGTTTCTCAGCACCGAGAACTCATTCATGTTTCTTCTTGCCGGATTTGTAGTGTTCTTCATAGTAGAGAAAGTCTTCCACTGGCGCCATTGCCATGATGAGAACTGCAAAATCCACAGCTTCGCCTACATGAACCTGTTCGGGGACAGCATTCATAATTTCATAGACGGCTTGATAATCGCAGCAAGTTTTGTGACAAACATGAATCTTGGCATTGCCACCACGCTTGCGGTGATGATTCACGAGATTCCGCAGGAGATTGGTGATTTTGGAGTTTTGCTGCACGGCAAGTTCACTGTGAAACGCGCCCTCTTGATGAACTTCATAACAGCACTGACAGCTGTTCTCGGCGGAATCTGCGGCTACTTTATCTCAGAGCTCACGAGCATCTCGATGATATTCCTGCTTCCAGTAGCAGCAGGAGGCTTCATATACATAGCTGCATCAGATTTGATACCTGAAATCAGGAAAGAGCCTTCAATGAAAAAATCTGCCCTGAACCTCGTGGTGTTTGTTCTGGGAATAGTCCTGATGATTGTCCTTAATATGGTTGCGCATGGCTGATGAGATGATAAAAAAATTTTTGATATTGATTTTTTTAGCATTGATAATCCTGCCTGGCTTTGCTTTTGCCAGCGATAATATCTGCGTGACATATTTCTCAGGCATTGGCTGCCCGCATTGCGCCAAAGTGGATCCGCACATTCTTGGCAACTGGCTAACAGCCTATCCGAACCTTGTTGTAATAGACTATGAAATAGTACAACAAAATCAGAATGCTTATTTGTTGGATAAATATAATGAAAAATACCATTCAGGTTTCAATTATCCTGTGCTGGTAATATCTGAGAGCAAAGTGATGATAGGCGACTCGCCAATACTCGCTGAAGCCCCATTATTCCTGAATTCATCATCTGGAAACCCTTGCCCGCTTGCCTCTGGCCCAGAAAGCTTTAATGAAACAAGGCTTTCAGAACTGCCAGGCTACCCCAAAATCTGGTCTGGGAATAAAGTGCTGATAAAAAATGGCGCAGGCGGAAACAGCTCGCTGATGAAAAAGCTGCTTTCAGATTGTGATATAGCATCAGCGCTGAATGGCA
Source organism: uncultured archaeon (assembly GCA_964492465.1). Taxonomy (GTDB): domain Archaea; phylum Aenigmatarchaeota; class Aenigmatarchaeia; order GW2011-AR5; family JAHLMP01; genus CAZBKL01. Next base: position 4,882 of record CAZBKL010000024.1, on the reverse strand, counting down.
CAAATTACCAGACGATACTGCCAGAGCCTGTGGCAATATCAGGAGGTTCCATAAGCTTTGAGCACGCAGTCAGCCTGGGCTCCTGGATATTCCAGTGGAACGGCACAGGAGCTGGCGAGGGCAATGGGACAGGCAGCTGTGATGACATAAAGCCAGAAAAAGACCAGTTGACCTGGGCAAAGATTCTGGCATTGGCTTTCTTTGATTCTATAAATCCCTGCGAGCTTGCTGTGCTAATGCTCGTGCTGATTTCAGTCCTGACTTATAATCCAAACAAGAAAAACATGCTCTACACAGGCTTGGCTTTTGTCCTGGCTATTTTCATAATTTACCTGATATACGGCCTTTTCATAATAAAATTCTTCCAGGTTGTTTCAGTCCTGACAAGCGTTCGCCTGATACTTTACAAAGCACTTGCTGTGGTCGCTATAATAATCGGCCTGCTCAGCATCAAGGATTACATCTGGTACAAGCCAGGCGGCTGGCTGACTGAAATGCCTGTTTCGCTGAGGCCGAAAGCAAAAATGCTCATAGAAAGCATAACATCGCCAAAAGGCGCCATGCTGCTGGGAGCTTTTGTCACGCTCTTCTTGCTGCCGTGCACAGCAGGCCCGTATATCATAGCAGGTGGGTTGCTCTCGCCATTGGAAATTCTGGCCACGCTTCCTTACCTGCTGGTTTACAACATCATTTTCATAATTCCCATGCTCGTAATCGTGTTCGCTGCCTATTTCGGCTTTGCGAAGCCAAACCAGGCTCTGGAATGGAAGAAGCGCAATGTCCGCCGTCTGCACCTGATATCAGGATTGATAATACTGGCGCTGGGAATTGTGATGTGGCTGGGATGGGTTTAATTCTGGAGTAAGGAAAGTAGTGGTAAGCGCAAAGTATATAAATATATATAATATATACATATATATAAAAAGGTGTTGTTGTGAAAACAGGAAGCATCACATTTGAGCTAAAGACCAAGGAAAACCCTTCAAACTGCGTTAACATGCCAGGACAGAAGAAGGTTCTCCACTATCCAACCCTCAAAACCGTGCTTATGGTAGAAAATGCAATAAAAAACTCCAATGCCCCCATAAACAAGGCTGGGATAAAAAGAAAACTGAATACAAAGATAATGCACCAGACACTGGGCATAATACTTTCTTATCTGGAAAACAGGGGCATGATAATAGAAGCCAGGGATGGGTATGTGTGGATATACAATCCCAGCCAGAAGCTTGACAAAGCCATAAGAAGGGGCAGGGAGGTATGAGCAAGGAAAAGCTGAAGATAAGGGTAATACTTTCAGAGGATTCTGCGAAGCAGTATGACGAGCTAAAGGCCGTTGCCGAATCAGAGCGCATGAAAGGCATAGGCAACTCTTTCAACCAGCAGCTTCTGAAATCTATCGACAATAAAATAGCCCACCTGAAAATAAACCCCATAGCAGGGGACCATGCACAGCAGCCGTTGCCATGCGAGCTTGTTGAGAAATACGGCATCAACAACCTTTGGATAATAGACCTCGTAAACTACTGGCGCATGCTATATACCATCAGGCGCGGTGAAGTGGAAATAATCTCGCTCATCCTCGGGTGGGTAGACCACAGCAAGTATAACAAAATATTCGGCAGAAAAAAGAAATGATTTTCGCATAAGGGGCAAAGAACGGGATTTGAGATTTGAACTCATCAAGGGTTATTTTTTCTTGCCTTTCAATAGAGTATAGTTTGAAGTGGCTATCAGGCCTATTCCAATGATTCCCAATACTGTTGGCCAGCCTTCCAAATCCACCCTCAAAAAACACCGCTCCTGGCAGAACACCATCAGTGCCGCCACCAGCGCTATTGCCAGGCCGGCTGCAAACATTTTTTTGTTTATTTTTATTTTCTTTCCTTTCTTGCAGGCTTGAGCCACTATTGCAATTAAAGCCAATGCCACTGCTACCAGGGATATCCAAATTACTTCCATCATAACCATGATTTCATCATGTCGATTTAAAAACTTGTGCGCGGCCTTCCCGGCGTTTCCAAAAATTCCTCCAAGAAAAGGGAAATCTGCCCTTAGCCCCCGAACTTCCCGATTGCGCAGCCAAGCCCCGCAGCGCTGGATATTATGAGGGGAGAGGGGATATAATAGGATGGCTTCTATTGTAGCTTATCAATGAAAAATGGAATTAAAAATATATATTTTTAATAATCATGTTTTTCATGATACAAAAACATATATATCACAGTGGAGAGATATTATAGCAACATGGCATAGGATTGATTGGCAAAGGCGTTCTTGGAACTCCTCTACCAATGAGAGCCGGAGCTCCCGATAGTTTAAAAAAGAATTTATCATTTGTGTGGTTACAAATGATATTTCTTTTGTGGGTATATATAGTTTTGATTCCGACCCTTGCATCAAATTTGCCAATCTCGAAAGCTATGAATGCCGGTGAAAAAGCAATATGATAAATGCATTTGCAAAAATAATCGCAAGAAGCCCGCCAGCAATAGCTATAGTTATAGGCGGTATGCTTGCTCTTGCGGGAAATCCTGACGGCATGACCATAGTTTATTTGGGTGTAGCATTGCAAATAGCTTGGTTAGTGCTATTAAGGAGATTTTAGATAGCCACAAAAATCTAAAAAATAAATTTTTGATTTTCTTTTTTCCTTTTTTAATTTTATATCCAGAAGACTTTACGACTCAATCTCCTTGATATAACCCATACCAATCCTGATCCCAAGCAAGGTCTATTCTATTTTGTATGTCGCTAAGATTCTTCAGATTGGAATTGAATATCGGGATTAATGCATCGTATTTGTTTTCATAATTTGTTTGATTAATTTCTGAACCATAATTAAGTTCATATAATATCTTTTCTTCATAATCATTAAACAAAAACTCATGTTCTGAATATGCTATCAAAACATTGCATTGTTCAATTCTATTACTCACATCTGTTTCAAATAAATCGTTTGGCGCTGTATCCTGTATATTCTGTAATTTTATTTTAGCTCTGGTAAAGAAATCTTTTGCCTCAAGTGCCTTTTCTTTTCCAAATTCCAAAATCTCTTTTGCATCGCTATAATAATAACCAGTAGAAGTATTCGAAACTGCATCTTGTACATTGTTCAAATTCTCATCAGATAATTGTATGTAAATTTTACCCGAATAAATATTGTTCAAAGCAATCGAATAATCTTTGAAAAAATTCGTAACATTAATCTTTTGTGAATTTAGTTGATTATTACAAATCTCGGTGAAATTCTCTTTTGGCTGAGAATTGTAGTTTGTGCACCCCAGAGCGGAAATGGTGATAATCAATACAAAAAACATCGCAGCCAGTGTGTTTGGCTTTGTCATAATAAATCGAAACCGGCTAATCTTATAAACCTTTCGTCCATCGCCGAAAGCATGCTTTAAAACCGAAAAAGAATATTTCTTTTATGGCAGAAACCGAAATACATGATAGCATCACCGCAGATGGTCTTGCGGGAAAGATGCGTGAATGGAAAGTAGAAGAAAAAATACCCCCAAGTTATGGCAAGCGCATTATAATCTACAGAAAACGATTTATCACAAATATTGGAAAATCTGGAAAAAAATTTATTTATAATGGGGTTTATGATGATGAATGGAAAGTTCAGGTGTATGGATCCGATGGGTATGAAAGATGGGAAAGATTTACAAAGCGGGCCGCTGTCGAAAATTATATCAATAAAATAAGGAGAATGAAATTTTCAGAAGGCATATTTATTGAAAATAAAAATCATATAAAGAAACCAATAAAAACGAAGAAAAAAATTACCCGTTCTGATACTTCGGACAATATTACAAAATTTATTAGAGAGGTTTGGAGTATGAAAAACTAATCGTCAATCGCCTAATAATCCGATTTATTTAGACACTTTTGGGCGACGTCCCAACGACTACGAATTTTGGTAAACCCCCTTTGCTACAAAAAAGCCTCTTATATTTGAAAAAATATCATCTCCGACAACGAAAACCCACTGGGTAGAATTATTTGTCACATTCAATAATTCGTGTTGCGCTGCACAGGTCGTAAGGTATTCTCCCGGTCTCATCCATATTCCCGAAGAATCGCTTTCATTTAACTTATCGTTTATTTTAACAAGAACGAATCCATTTGTAATATTTTTTATTGAGAAATCTATAACGCTGCATTTGAGCACATATTTGAATGTATAATCGAGATCATGCGATTGTTGAAATGTGACATTATCCCCTATTTGCATCGTAACTATAATTGGCTTATTTATTGAATCCTGAATCGGTAGGTAGAGGCATGCATTGCCCGTAATGCCTGATATAAAGTATGAACCCAAAAATGCCAATAAAAATATTAAAGTTACATATCTCCTTTTTTTGTATAGGTAAATAACTGCGGCAACAAAGATTAATGTGAAAGCTATTTGTATGTAATATGCAGTATATGCAGTGCCGAATGCAAACATAAATAATAAATATATTACTATGGAAACTGCTGGCACAAATTTGTAATAAAAATAATTATTATATTCCTTCTTCTCTTTCGGTGTCCGCGGTAAAAATATCATTAATGCCCAAATAGAGCCACTTACTGCACCGAAAATTGTCAGAAAAGTTAATACTTGTTCCGGCGAACAGAAAGCCAATGGTTTGATAAATATGGCCAGAATTGCCGTAAAAATAATAAGTATAATCCCCGAAGTTACAATGCTTATATTCTCTTTAACTTGTTTTTTCATGAATAATCATCTTTTCACTAATTATAAAGTTATGCTCGGCTTCTCGGGTGAAAAAATAAATTTATAGTATAAATTAAGAAAATCATTATTCCTCTATCTGAATATCTTTCAAACACTTAAGTGTCTCATCTATTTTATTTAGTTTATCAC
>CAZBKL010000023.1:0-10880 GCA_964492465.1 uncultured archaeon | reverse complement strand
CAATAGACATAAGGAGCCTGATGAAAGTGCTTAAAAGCAAGCTGGCATGCGGCGGAACTTTCAAGAACAATGAAGCGGAGCTTCAGGGCGAGCACAGGCAGAAGGTAAAAGAGATACTGATAAGCCAGGGATTTCCGCCTGAATTAGTGGAGAGTTCCTGATAATGCAGAGCAGGTGGAAATAATGATAACTCCGGAAAATGTTCTCAGGCATGAGCTTATCGGGCTGAGATGCAAGGTTGTTTCTGCCAGAAATAAGTCCCAGGTTGGTATAGAAGGCCACGTTGTTGACGAAACCAGGAAGATGCTCACAATAGAAACAAAAAAAGGGCTCAGGAATGTGGCAAAGGAGAGTTCGGTTTTCCAGCTAGCCATACCGCACCATACTGTTGAAGTTTCTGGCAGCCATCTGGTAGCCAAGCCAGAAGACAGGATAAAGAAGAAGCTGGCAGAGTGGTAAAGATTTAAATAAGATTTCTGCGGTCTTAGAATTAGGTGATATTTATTTCATGCCAGACCATTTTGAATGATTTTCCCAGAAATGAGCTGGAAAGCGCCAATGAATTTGCATTGAGTCAGAAAGATTACCATCCAAACAATCTGCAAAAAATGCGATGCAGAATTTTTGATGCACTATTGAGTTTCAGCTTTCCTGAAAAATACGAGAAAATTCACACTGATATATACCAGGAAAACATATATCCAAGATTCAATATCCGTGGTTATACAACTAATATGGTCAGGGCAAAGGAATATATTGAAAGCCTGGATTTTGAGGGGCTGAAAATGCTTTTGAAATCCGCTACCATGCCGCGCAGCCAGAGAACCATACTAGAAGACAATGCTCTTTATTATATAGAATTTCTTATAGAATTTGATCAGGCAGTTCAGAAACAAATATATTTTGACAAGTACATCGAACCAGATGATTCGCAAGAAGCTTGATTATTTCCTATTCCATTCTGCTTTTTCATACATCTGAACCCAGAAATCCCCGAAAAATAGGCGTATTTAAATTATTTAAACATTACAGAAAGACTATATAGATGCAAATTTGCTTTGCATAATGTGTTGCCACCGCATCCTAAAAAAGGATGCGGCGTCCGCTTTCGCTTCAAACGGATGTGCATCACATACCTCAAAGCTTTGCATTGAAGCGAAAGTGTGGAGTTAATGAAAAAGAAATCAAAGAAAGAAGCAAAAAACATAGGAATTGAGGTAAACCCGCCTAAGAAAATCTGCAGTGACGGGAACTGCCCTTTCCACGGATTCCTTAAGGTGCGAGGTAGGATCTTCGCAGGTAAGGTGGTCTCGAGAAAGGAAAAGACCGTCGCTGTCGAATGGGACTATCTCAACTATGTTCCGAAGTATGAAAGGAGCGAGAGAAGGCGAAGCAGGGTTTATGCGCATCTGCCGCCCTGCATGGATATTGCAGTTGGCGATAAGGTTCGCGTTGCTGAATGCCGCCCCCTCTCCAAGACAAAAAGCTTCGTTGTTATTGAAAAAGCAGAGTGAAATAAATGAGAAGCGTATCTGCGAGAATTGTAAGAGGCATTACGCTCGGCACAATGCTCAACTGCGCTGACAATTCAGGCGCAAAAAAGCTTGAGCTCATAGGAGTAAGAACATTCAAAGGTGTAAAAAGGCGCTACCCGTCAGCAGGAGTTGGTGATGTGATAATGTGCGCTGTGAAAAAAGGCAGCGAGAAGCTCAGGAAGCATGTTGTTTATGCTGTTGTAGTGAGGCAGGCCAAAGAATACCGCAGGGCTGACGGCACAAGAATAAAATTTGAGGACAACGCAGCTGTGCTAGTGAACCCAAAAACTTTCGAGCCTCAGGGAACAGAAATCCGCTCTGCTGTCGCACGCGAAGTTGTGGAGAGATTCACGCCAATCGGCAAGATATCATCAATTGTTGTATAGTCTTGTGATAATTTATGAAAAGAAAATTTTCAAGAAGCTGGGTTTCGAGCACCCAGCCAAGGAAGCAGAGAAAGTTCAGGCTTAATGCCCCGCTTCATGTAAGGCAGAAGCTCATGGGATGCAGGCTGGAAAAGAAGCTTGCGGAAAGCCTGAAGAGCCGCTCACTGCCTGTCAGGAAAGGCGACAGGGTCATGATAATGAGAGGCAGCTTCAAGAAGCTGCCAGGAGAAGTGACAGAAGTTAACCTGAAAAAGCTTGCTGTTTATGTTGACTGCGCAAAAAGAAAGAAGTCATCTGGCCAGGAGATTTCTGTGCCAATTGACCCGAGCAATCTCATGATAATTGAGATAAGGAAAGATGACAAGAAGAGGCAGAAAGCAATTGAAAGGAAATCAAAGAAGTGATGATTATGGGAGAAATGAAAAGAATATCTGCGCCGAAATTCTGGAAAATAGGCAGGAAGAAGGGAAAATTTGTAATTTGCCCCAGCCCAGGGCCGCACAGCAAGCGCGAATGCCTGCCGCTGGGCGTGCTGCTAAGGGACTACCTGAAAATATGCGAAAACCAGAAAGATGCCAGCATTATTCTAAACAAGGGCATTGTCATGGTAAATGGAAAAACAAGGAAAGGCGCCAAGTTTCCTGTCGGAATGATGGACATAGTTAAAATCGGCGAACTCGTGTGCAGGATTGTTCCCGGAAAAAGGGGAATCGGGCCGAAAGAAGTGACAGACGGAAGCATAAGGCTCTGCAAAGTAATGGGAAAGAAGCATGTCAAAGGCGGCAAGACGCAGATAAACCTGAGCGCAGGGGAGAATATGATAATTGAAAAAGACGAGTATAGCACAGGAGATGTTATTGTGATTGACATTGAAAAAAAGAGCATAATAGAAACAATAAAGCTTGGCAAAGGCTCGCTTGTTTTGATAACAGGAGGTAAGAACATGGGCGAGCTCGGCGTTGTTGAAAGCATAGATGTCATAAAAAACCCGCTTCCAACTCTCGTTACGCTAAGGCTGGGCGAAAGGTCTGTTAAGGTTCCCAAGGATTATGTTTTTGCAGTTGGCAAGGAAAAGCCGGTTGTGCAGATGTGATTTTATGGAAAATCCCATGAGAAAAATAAGAATAGAAAAAATGGTACTGAACATAGGGTGCGGAAAGGACAAAAACCCTGATCACGCGTTGAAGATACTCAAGACAATAACAGGTTTGAATGTCGTGCAGACTAAGACGCACAGGCGCTCGACATTCGGCGTTCCAAAAAACAAGGCAATAGGCGCGAGGATAACCATAAGGTCCAATGCTGAAAATGTGCTGAAGAGGCTTTTTGCTGCAGTGGACAACAAAATAAAAAAATCAAATTTTGACAATCATGGGAATTTCGCTTTTGGCATCGAAGAGTATACAATGATACCTGAAATGAGATATGACCCAAACATAGAGCTTCTCGGGCTTGATGTCTGCATAACGCTCGAGCGCCCGGGATATCACGTCAAGAAAAAGCGCCTTTCAGCAAGAGTTGGAAAAAGTCATGCGATAACAAAGGCTGAAGCAATTGGCTGGGTCGCTGAGAACTTCAGCGCCAAGATTGAGTGATGATAATCATGGTAAGGAGAAAGGAGATAAAAAGAAAATACGGAAAAGGCTCAAGGAAATGCATAAGATGCGGCAGCTTCGACGGAGTGATAAGAAGCTACAACCTGATGTACTGCCGAAGGTGCTTCAGAGAAGTTGCTGAAAAAATAGGATTCAGGAAATATGGAAAATAGGTGAGAAAAAAGAATATGAAGAAAATCTGAGGTGAGAAAACCAAAGGATAATTTTAGGTTGATGAAAATGAGACATGATTTATTGCCGGATGTTTTTACGATAATAAGGAACTCGGAGAGCGCTGGCAGGTCAGAATGCCTGGTGCCTGCTTCAGAGCTTGTGAAGAACGTCCTGAAAACAATGAAGTCCAGCGGGTATATAAAGAGCTTCAACCTTGTGGACGGCAGCGAAAAGAAGTTCAAAATACAGCTCAAGGGAAAAATAAACAACTGCAAAGCCCTAAGGCCAAGGTTCCCTGCGAAGCTGACTGAGTATGAAAAATTTGAGAAAAGATTCCTGCCCTCAAAGGATATAGGAATAATCATAATCACCACATCCCAGGGCGTGATGACCCATAAGCAGGCAAAAGAGCTGAATGTCGGCGGACGCCTGTTGGCTTTTGTTTATTGAGGTGTCTGAAATGCAGAGAAAAATAAAAATACCTGAGGGCGTTGAAGTCAGAATAGAAGGAAAGAAAGTCTTTGTAAAAGGGCAGAAAGGCGAGATAGCCAGGAATTTCAGCAACCCTGCGTTCAACAGGCACATAATCATGGCAAAAGATGGCAGCGAAATCACAATCAGCTCAGATGACGAGAGAAGGAAAATAAAAGCCATGGTTGGTACAATAAACGCTCTCCTGAATAAGATGATAACCGGAGTGACAAGAGGCTACAAGTACACGCTCAAGATATATTTTGTTCATTTTCCTGTCAGTGTTGAGTCCAAAGAGATGCCAGCTGGCATTGACGTGTCTGTCAAGAACTTCCTTGGCGAGAAAAAGCCCAGAAAGGCTTTGCTCAGGGGGGTAAAAATGAAAGTTGCAGGCGATATCATAACGCTAACAGGAGTTGACAGCGAAAAAGTTGGGCAGGCTGCTGCAAGGCTGGAGCAGATAACAAAAGTCAGGAAAAAGGACAGGAGAATTTTCAATGACGGCATATTCCCTATGAAACATGAAATAGATGGTTGACATGGAGAGAAAATTCAAAAGGCAGTGCTTCTGGCTCAAGAAGCTCGGAGACAAATGGAAAAAGCCAAAAGGCAGGCACAGCAAGCTCAGGCATGAGAAAAAAGGAAGGTGGGCTGTGCCAAAGGTCGGTTATGGAAGGGCATCCAAAGAAAGAGGCACAATAATTTTCAAAAGCCAGCAGGTCATGCCTGTATTAATCAGGAACATGAAAGAGCTGGAGAATGTTGGAAAATCAGAAGCGGCAGTGATTGCTTCTTCTGTTGGAGCCAGAAAAACCCTTATGATAATTACAGAAGCTGAAAAAAGGGGAATAAAAATAATCAACAGGAAAGCGAAGAAGGTTAAAGCGGAAGCAAAAAACGAAGCTGAGAAGAAATGATGGTGATTTTGTGAAAGAGATTAGGTTGTTGAAATGGTTGGTATTGCACTTCGTACAATACCATAATTTCATCACCTCTGAAAAAACATTGAAAATGCAAAGCATTTTCATGCATAGGAATAGCAAAGCTATTCCTAATGTATTAAGGTGTTGAAATGAAAGAAAGACTTTTTGTAGAAGACTCGAAAAAGGAGATTCGCATAGAGGAGATGCTGATGAAAGAATTTTCAACTGCGCTTTGCGGCGGGTTTGACATACAGGAGACTCCGCTCGGCACGAGAATAACCATATACACAATGATTCCGGGGCTTGTGATAGGCTCAGGAGGGGAAAAGATAAAATACATAACTGAAAAGCTTAGGGCAGATTTTGGCTTGAAGAATGTCCAGATTGACGTCCAGAAAATAAGAAAGCCCGAACTCAATCCTTCGGTGGTCGCGCAGAGCATAGCAGCAGCCCTTGAGAAGGGGATGAATTACAAGAAGCTCGGAAATTTTTACCTGTCAAAAGTCATGCGCGCTGGCGCAAGAGGATGCGAGATAGTCATAGCAGGAAAGCTCGGAGGTGAGAAGTCAAGGAAAGAGCGGTTTTATGCCGGCTTTGTGGAAAAAAGCGGCACAAGGGAATTTGTGCTGAAAGGCACGGCAGTTGCCAACCCAAAACTGGGAAACATTGGAATAAAGGTTTTCATAATGATGGAAAAAGAGCCTGCTGCAGAACATCATGATATTGAAAAAGAGGCTGAGAAAGTTGTTGAGGAAGTCATAAAAGAGGAGCAGCCTGCTGAGCAGAAGAGCGAGGAGGCTGGCGAGCAGAATATTGAAGAGGCTGCTGCAGAAGTTGCAGAGCCTGCTGCTGAAAAAGCAGAAAGCGAGGAAGAAGAGAAGGCTGATTAAAATGAATGCGCAGAGAAAAATCGCAGCAAAGATATTGAAATGCGGAATGAGAAGGGTGTGGCTTGATCCAAAGAGGCTCGATGACATTTCAAATGCCATAACAAGAAGGGATGTCAGCGCTTTGATATCTGGCAAAATCATAAGGAAGATTCCTGACGCTGGGATAAGCAGCGGCAGAAACAGGCTGTTAAAGATCCAGAAAAAGAAAGGGAGCAGGAAAGGCAGGGGAAGCAGGAAAGGCTCGCGCCATATGAAGAAAAAAAACTGGATAAGGAAAATCCGCTCGCTCAGGAGATATATGAAGCTTCTGAGGGAAAAGGGCATGATAACAAGTGATGTTTTCAAGAAAATATACAAGATAAGCATGTCAGGCTACTTCAAGGACAAGGGCCATTTAAAGATTTACCTTGAAAGAAGCGGCATGCTGAAAAAAGGGGTTGAAAAAAATGTTCGGGAAGCTGAAAAGAAGGAGTGAGCAGAAAACAGACTATAACCAGAGGCTTGGACTGCTTAAATCAGGAAAGATGAGGCTGGCTGTAAGAAGGTCTTTGTCAGGCATAAGCGCGCAGATAATAGAATACCAACAGAATGGAGACAAGGTGCTGCTGACTGTACGCTCAAGAGAGCTGAAAAAGTTCGGCTGGCTTGGAGGAAACAACCTTTCATCCTCATATCTCACAGGATTGCTGACAGGATTGAGGGCTACTGAAAAAGGCATGAAAGAAGCGGTGCTTGACATGGGGCTTAATGTTTCCACAAAAGGGAACCGTGTTTATGCTTTTGCAAAAGGGTGCAATGACGCCGGGCTGAATGTGGCGCTGGGCAGCGAGATAACTCCGGCAGCAGAGCGCATAGAAGGAAAACATATAGAAAAGCTCGCAGCTGCCTTGAAAGAAAAAGGCTCTTACGACAAATATTTTTCATCTTATATTAAAAAGGGGCTGAAGCCCGAGGAGATGAGCAGGCATTTTGAGGAAGTTAAAAACAATATATTGAATAATTTTTCAAGAAAGTGATGTGAAATGAGAGAGAATGAAGAGCATGTTTCATGGACACCAAAAACAGAGCTTGGAAAAGCTGTTTTTGGCGGCGCAATAAAATCAATAGATGAGATATTCAGCTCTGGCAGCAAGATAAAGGAGCCTGAAATAGTTGACTGGCTTCTTCCTGACATGAAAACAGAAATAATACTGATAGGGGGGAGCCCTGGAAAAGGAGGCGGCATCAGGAGGACGCCCACAAGAAGGACTGCAAGGATGCACCGCTCAGGAAGGCGATTTACAATTTCAGCAATGGTTATAGTCGGCAATGAAAATGGATATATAGGAGTCGGTAAAAGCGAGGCAAAAGAAAACAGGACAGCAATACAAAAAGCCACGCAGGTTGCGAAGCTGAACATAATGCCAATCATGAGGGGGTGTGGCTCATGGGAATGCGGCTGCGGGGAGGAGCATTCAATACCGCAGCTGGTTCAGGGAAAATCAGGCTCTGTGATAGTAATGCTCAAGCCTGCGCCAAGAGGCATAGGGCTATGCTGCTCAGGCGAGATGAAGAAGATGATGAGGCTCGCCGGCATCCAAGATATCTGGACCAAGACATATGGAGAGCGCAGGACCCGCTCAAACCTCGTGATGTCAACGCTGAACGCATTTAAGAATTTGAACAGAATGAAAGTATAACTAATAAAGAATTTTTTGGTGAAAAAATGATAATACCAGTAAGATGCATAACTTGCGGAAAGGAAGTGGGAAGCCTCTGGAAAAAGTACAATGAAGAAGTCACCAAGGGCAGGCACCCGAAAGAGGTTCTGGACGAGCTTGGATTGACAAGATACTGCTGTCGAGCTCTATTTCTGACGCACAGGGATGTCCTGAAAAAGACCGCGAGATTCAAGGTTTAAAGCCGGATAGAAGTTCTGAAAGCTTTTTATAATTTTAAAGACAATATATAATTTTTGATGAGCAAACTGACATTGCTTCTAAAAGATGGGTCAGAAGTTTCCATACCGAACTCTATTTCTTTCAGTTCCAGCGAAATGGTGGGAATACATCTTGAAACTATAAGAGCGGCACATTCCAACAAGAATGGAGGAGAGATATTGGGCTACTGGTTAGATGGGAAACTTTTTAGAATAGGTGGGTATTATTTTGGCGGAAGGTTTTTCACAGAAAGTATAGAAGAAGTTTCAAAAAAATCTGAAATCTACAATTGAAAAAATAATCCGCCGAAGATTTAGCCATAGTTGCTTTGTTCTGGAATTTAATATTAAAGCAGATATAATTATCTTCATGCCCTCAGTGAAAAAAGGCATTTCCCCGCTGATATCCTCTGTGATGATAATAGGAGTTGTTATAATATCCACAATGCTCGTGCTGAGCCAGCTGCTGCCGATTCTGGACAAGGGCAAGGATTCTGCCATAATCAGCGAAGCGCGCCAGGCAATGACATCCATAGACAACGCAGTGCAGGAGTTGCTTTATGAAGCTCCTGGGGCTTCCAGGGTTTTAGAATTGGAAGTGACGGGCGGGAGCATGCGCGCTTCCTCAAAAGATGACCAGATAACTTTCTACCTTGACACAAAAAGCCAGTTCATGGAACCTGGAGCAGTATCAAGGCAGGGAAACTTGATAGAAGCATACGGCCCGGGAATAAAGGCTTATGAAAGCGACGCAAACGGGGATGGTGAAACAGACCTGGTTCTGGAGAACGATGATGTTCTTTTTGCAATCAGAAAGCTCAACAGCCCTGATGCTCCGGGCTTCGTGAATACCACCAACTCTACAAAGCCGCTAATAAGCGTCATGAAAAACAAGAGGCTGGGTATAAACATGACTCCGATTTTCGGGATATACATAAACAATTTTACAAACAGCAGCTTTGGCCAGGGATATACTGAGCTTGCAGACAAGGGGGAGCGCCTTCCGGGCGGAGCAATAAGGCTTTATGTGTCATCAAATGCTAGCATAACATATGAGGTTTTCTTCCGCCTGCTGCCTGGCCAGGACTATGTAGAAGCTGAGGCGAAAATAAGGTAGCTAAAAAGCCATTAAAACCAGCAAAAACCATGTAAAATTTATACATGGCAAAGCGTAGCTTTGCTATGTAAAGAATGCATTCGGAATACGCAGTATTCCGAAGCAATGAAACAGCTCTGCTGTTTCATATGCATCCAATAAAAAATAAATATCAATGCATTCTTATATATACTCAAGTTCATAGATTATTTACATCATATTTTGGTGCTTTCTCAAATGGTCAAGGAGGAATATTCAGAGGATATAGAAAGACTGGAGAACAGGATGAGGACAAATTTCTTCGAGATAGAAAAAAGGCTGTCTAATCTGGAAAAAACTCCTCATCACGAGGCAGCTGATGAGCAGACAGAAAGAATGCAGGAGATAGAAGACCTCCAGATGCTGCTTCAGGCGGAAGTGCTCCAGATAAAGCAGCAGGTTCTGGGCGAGGGGGCAGAATTCCATGTCGGCGATATTGAAAAGAGAGTGGAGAGGGTTGAGGAAAAAATCGAGAAAGGCGTTGCTGTTTCTGTCAATGAAGACCTGGCAAGACGGGTGGAAAACCTGGAGAAAATGAAAGATACAGGGGAAGCCAGGAAAATGCTGGCTGAGATAAATGAAAAAATAAAAGGCGAAAAGCCTTTTGATGACAGGAAGCTTATGGCAGAGATGGAGCAGAAGCTGAAATCCATCAGGCCTGACGACGGGATGAGAAGGGATTTTGAAAGCCTTTCAAAAAAAGTTTCTGAGCTGGAAAAATATTTTAGGGAAAAGACAGAGCACATGGCAAGGAGCCCTCCTGAGAGCCAGAAAATAGCTGACATGGAAAAAAGCATGAAAGAAAACGCTGAATACATAAGAAGGCGCGTGTCTGAGCTTGAGAATGTCGTGGAAAGCTCGGGAAAGATGCTCACAGAGCCTGCTATGAAAAAATTCCTTGGCAACATAAGCGAGACCAAGAACGAGATAATCAAGAAAACAGAAGACTTTGAATCTGCCCGGGAAAGGATGGACAAGCTGCTTAGAGAGCGCCAGTCGCTGCTGCAGAGGCTTGATGACAGTGAGGTGAACATAAGCAAGGCCGAAACTATGCTGTCCAGGGTGAAAGCAGAAAGCGCAAAGCTTGAGAACGCTGCTGAAAAGCTCTCGGCGACAGAAGAGAGGCTGAAAAGAATGATTGATGAAAGGCTGGGCGAAGCTGAATCTCTGAGAAGCGAGCTGTTTGAAAGGGCAGACAAAATCGGCGAGAAGTATTCTGTTGAGATGCAGAAATACTCTGCAATCAGGGAGGAGTTTTCCCTTATGATGGACGCGCTGAAAAAGACGCTTAGTGAAATAGAGCAGATAGGCTCGGATTTCAACAAGGCTGTGGAAAATGCAGTGGCATCTAAAATAGACGGCATATCAAAAGATATTGAAAGCAGGGTGATGCCGAAGCTTGCAGACGATTCCAGAGTGGCTGCTCTTGAGAGGGATGTCGAGGAGATGCACCTGCTAAGGGACAATGTCAGGGAAATTGAAAAATCGCTGAACAACTCCATGATGAATGAAGACCGCTTATATGAGGAATCAACCAAGCTCCTGAACGATTACATGAAAAAATTCTCATCCTACATAGATGAAAAAATAGCAAAAACCATGAAGAAGGAAATATCAGAAGACCTGAAGAGCGAGCTTTCAAGGAGCCTTGCCTCTGAAAAATACCAGGGCTCGGAAAACATTATAAGCAAGATTTCTGCGATGGAGAGCCAGATAAGAAGCCTGAGCCAGGCGCTGCGGTCATTTTCAACCAGGTCTGCCGTAATTCTGGAATAATTTGCGCGATAAGCTCAAAAAGCGTTTATAAAACTATCTGACAAATCTTGATTAATATGGTGGAAAGAAAGGACAAC
>CAZBKL010000022.1:0-12209 GCA_964492465.1 uncultured archaeon | reverse complement strand
ACCAGACTTGGCTAGCCTTATCTCTTCCATGGTCTGGCGGCGGCCTTTGTATGAAAGAGCATTTTTGTCCCTCATATCACTGAGCTTCTTCAGCTCGTTAAGCCCCTTTATCCCAATAGGCAGGCCGCGGCCTGCCTGAGCCTGAAGCTCACTTAGCACGAATTCAGGAATAATTATTTCATTTCCCGACAGCTCACCCTTTTCTATAAGGTTTGATAATATCCCGTTTATTATCACAGAGGTGTCAGGAACTATTTTCATTGCCATAAAATTCACATTTTGACCATAAAGTACTGAAAAAAAGTTTTCTTTTATTGCCTATATTTTTATATTAGGACGCGCATATAAATGTATGGAACTTGAAAACAGGGTTGTTCTAGTTTTCACGATTCTTGGTATTTTCGCGCTCATACCTTTCATAGCAGCTAACTACGGAAATTCTGGCAGCGGGTTTCAGCCAACTTCGCCTTCTGGAATGATTATTGGCGCGCTTGACAGCAGCCAGAATGCCAGCACTCCTTACACAAGGACAAGCACCTCAGGGCCAGACAGCTATACAGAAACCATAAGGACGCAGCTCGGCGAATTTACAATGACAGCAAAGCACGATGAAATAAAATACCAGTTTGAGAGCAATGATAAAATGCTTTTGATAACAGAAAGGGCTGATTCAAAAAACGAGTTCTTTTCGACATCAGGATACACGCTTAATGTCACGACTGTACCGACAAGGCTGATAGAAGAGTTTCAGACTCCTGAAGGATGGATAAGGAATGTCAGGGAGAGCGGGGTGGATTCAAACACCAGCGCCTGTTCGAACCTGACTTATATGAACATCCTTCTAAGCAATGCGAGGCTTGAGATGCTCTTGATGAAAAACGAGATGGAGATGATAAAATATGGAGTTAGCCTTCCAGGAAGCTCAAATTCAGGAATCTACATAAACGAATTCCTGGCAAACCCGTCTGCAAACGAGAGCAGCACAGAATGGATAGAGCTGTATAACAACAGGACTTCGAACATAAGCATAGGAGGTTGGATTCTTGACGACGTGCCAGGCGGCTCAGAACCATATACAATTCCCGCAGGCACTATCATAGCTTCCAAAGGGTTTATTGTATTCTTCAGCAACACAACAGACATACAGCTGAACAACAATGGCGATTCTGTTAGGCTTCTAGACAGTTCAGGAAACGTCATTGATTCTGTTTCATATTATTCGAGCATTGAGAACGTCTCAATTGGCAGGGTTCCTGATTCTGGCTCATGGGTTAATCTTACTGCACCAACTCCTGGGGCGACGAACGATTAGTTTCATCTTCAGAAACATCACATTCTTCATGCTTCTCTAGCAGGACCTCAATCTTCCTGACATCCTTTCTCTCTATGAAAACATTGTCCAAAGCACTGGGTTCCTTCTGGTCCAGGCGCTCTGCGTTTTCAAGGGCGATTATTTTTTCATCAAAAAACTTTACATGCCCCCTGTAGCTGCCTGATGACGCATCCACATGAACAGACTTTCCGACGATATCAGGCATTTCATATAATGTTTCATGCTCCTGAACTTCTGCTAATACAGGCTGGTTTTCTTTTTTGTCTGCAAACAACGAATCTATTGTCATAGCAGTTGCTGCACCAACAAGCGGAAGCATATAAAGCAGAACCATGGAAGTTGCCTGATTAAAGCCATAAACAGAAAGAATCGGAGTGAATAGTGATATCGCCATTACACCGATGAACATTCCCAGCAGGATATGATTAGAGTTCATTATAACATAGAAAACTAAAAATTATTTAAGCACCATCACACAATAGTTATATATGGCAAAGAAAAAGAAGAAAAGGTAAATCGAAATAATAATCTTGTTTTTTCTTTTTTTAATTTTTCAATATATTTACATTTTCTCAGGGGTTTCTATGTTTAGCAGATTGAGCCCTATTTCAATAATCATTCCACTCGCTTTCACAAGGGATAATCTCTGTTTTTCATGCTCGCTTCCTATCACCTTGCAATTGCTATAAAAGTTGCTGAAAGAAGCAGCGAGCTCAAGCAGATACTGCGCAATTATATTTGGCTTGTTTTGGTTTGCTGCAGATTCGACGATGAAAGGAAAATCAGCAAGCTTTTTCGCGAGCATAATTTCTTCATTTTCCTTGAGCAGTATTTCCTGCTTCCCACCTTTTCCAGCCTTTTCAATTATTGAATTTGCGCGGACATACGCATACTGCAGGTAAGGGCAAGAATCACCTTCAAAATTCAGGACTTTGTCCCACTCGAAGTTTATGTTTTTTATTCTATCCTGTTTCAGGTCATTGAATATCACTGCCCCGATGCCGACCTGGCGCGCTACTTCTTTTCTGTTCAGCAGGCTTGGATTCTTTTCCATTATCGTTTTTTCAGCCCGGCCGACAGCCGCTTTCAGTATTTCTTCAAGCAGCACAAACCTGCCTTTGCGCGTGGACATCTTTTCCCCTGACATCATCATCATGCCAAAATCCACATGCATAAAATCGCATTCGTATCCAAGCAGCTTTGCAGCAGCAAATACCTGCTTAAGGTAAAGCTTCTGCTCAGAGCCTATGACATAAAGTATTTTAAAAGGCTTGAATTTTTTCATCCGATATTTGATGGTTGCGAGATCCCTTGTTGAATAAAGCGTTGACTCATCGCTTTTCTGAATAACCAAAGGAATCATGCCATCAATACCATGCTTTGAAAAATCTATTATTACTGCACCTTCGCTTTTTTCAGCCATGCCTTTTTTCAGGAACTCCCTTATAATTTTAATTCCAGGCTTGTAATAGAAGCTTTCACCAAGAATCGAATCAAATTTTATATTCAGAAGCTTGTATACAGAAAAAAATGCCTCAAAACTAAGGGCATGGAAATGCTTCCAGAGAAGCGTAGCTTCCTTGTTGCCGCTCTCAAGCTTCCTAAACCACTCCCGAGCTTCATCTGCAAGTTCGGGCGTCGACTTTTCTTCTTCATGAAACCTTACATAGAGGCTTGCAAGATGCTCAATGCCTTTGCTTTTCAGCTCTTTCTCGCTGCCCCATTTTTTCCATGCTGTTATGAGCTTGCCGAACTGGGTCCCCCAGTCGCCAGGATGATTGTCTCCTATCACTCGGAAACCGAGAAAGCGGTAAATGTTGCACAGCGACTGACCTATTATGGTGCTGCGAAGATGTCCAATATTCATTGGCTTGGCTATGTTGGGTGAAGAAAAATCCACCACGACGGTTTTTTTCTTGCGCTTGCCTGAACCATATTTTGATTTCATTCTCAAGATTTCTTCGAGAGCAGCAGCGCAGTATATACCCGGGTTTGCATGAAAATTAAGGTATGGACCGGACGCTTCTGCTTTTAATATGAGGGATTTCTCAGTAAGAGACTTGTTTATCTTTTCAGCAGCCTCGCTTGCAATCTCGGCAGGTTTCTGACCCAAAGAGAAACACGGAACTGCCAGGTCTGCCCCAATCTCCCCAGGAGGCTTCTCTATTGCTATTTGCCTACCGACTGATTTCTCAGCAAGTTTCCTGCATTCTGCCTTGAATTTTTCAGCTACGTACATCTCAGGCACCTGATACTATTTTTATTATATCACCGTCCTTTAATTCATGGTCAGCGCCGACCCGCCTTTTTGTCTTAGCGTCAATTGCTGAGATAAAATTCTTTGCAAGGTCTGTATGAACAGCAGCTGCCATTTCCAGGACAGATGAGCCTTTTTTCAGCAGGAGCGCGTCAGGCAGCACAGCGCCTTTCTTGTTTGAAAAATGGTTTTCATTTTCAACAGGGTAAACCACAATATAACCAAGCATCTCAAATACAGCCTTATTCAGGGCTTCCTGAACTCCTGTCGAACCAAGCTCGGCTATCAGGCTTTCTATGGATTTCAGCGCAATTTTCTGCTTCTCACTAACGTTCATTATTTCAAAGCCGGAGGAGCCTGGAAAATACCTGATGGCTCCGGACTTGTCTGCCAGGCGCAGGGCAACTTCTGCTTCAGCGCAGCACGGCACCACTACACAATCTGGGCGGCTGCTGACAAGCTTCTCGAGATTTTCTTTTGATTCAACAAAATCCATCTTGTTCGCAGCTATGAGTATGGGTTTTGATTCTTTTCTCAGAGCCATGGCAATGCTGCGCACAGAGCTGTCGGAAAAATCCTTTATGGATGTTTGCTCAAGCACAGACTTTACCTGATTTTCTGAGATGCCCAATCCAGTAACCTGCTCGGAAAGAATTTTTATAATATCAGCTTTTTCAATTTTCGACAGCCTTTCATATTTGAAAAGCCCCTTTTTTAGCACAGAAAAGAACCATTCTTCTATCTCATTTTCAAGGAATTCTATGTCTTTTGAGGGGTCATGCCCTTCAGTATCGCGCCCTTCTTCATCTGTAAAGCCAGAGCAATCAAGGACGTGAATAAGAGCCCTAGCTTGGCGTAAATCATCAAGAAACTTGTTCCCAAGCCCGCGCCCCTTATGGGCGCCAGGCACAATGCCTGCCACATCCATAAGCTGAACTGGAATAAGTCGCTTGCCATTAACGCATTGCGAATTATTCGGATTGCATTTTATTTTCAGCCCTTTACACGGACAGTCTTTTATCACGTAGCCAGTTGCGATATTCGGGTCTATTGTTGTGAACGGGTAGCTGGCTATCTTGACATCTGCAAGAGTGAGCGCTTTCATCATCGTTGACTTGCCGGCATTTGGCTTTCCCACCAGGCCTATGAGGAAGGGCATAATATAATTTTTAAGTCTGCTTTTTTAAGTTCATAATATGGAAATCAAGGGCTTTGTCAAGAACTCTTTTGTTGACTGGGACGGAAAGATAGCAGTTACTCTATTTCTTCCTGGCTGCAACTTCAGGTGCGGTTTCTGCCACAACAAGTCACTGGTTTTGGAGCCTGATAAAATTAAATCAATACCTTTTTCTGAGATAGAGGAGCACCTTGAAGCCAACAGGAAATTCATAGATGGCGTTGTGGTGACAGGCGGAGAGCCGACTATTCATCAGGAACTGCCAAAGCTGCTGAGGGGCATAAAATCACTGGGATTTCCAGTCAAACTCGACACAAACGGAAGCAACCCGCTGGCAATCAAGAATATTCTTCAGGAAAAACTCATAGACTATGTTTCCATGGACATAAAATCATCGCTTGAAAACTATAATGAAGTTTGCAGGGTTAGTGTTGATGCTGAAAAAATAAAAGAAAGCATAAATCTGATAATGAACAGCGGAATAGATTATGAATTTCGCACGACAATAATACCGGAAATGCACGGCGAAGCAGAGATGGAGAAGATGGCTTCCATGATAGAGGGAGCAAAACTATATGCTTTGCAAAAATTCATACCCAAGAACACAATCAGCAAGAAATTTGAAACCATGGTTTCGCCGACAACAGAGCAGATGGAGAAACTGAAATCAATAGCTGAGAAGCATGTTGATAAGGTAATAATAAGAAACTGAAAGTGAAATATATTTATGCCGGATTTCAAGGAGATTGAAGACAAATGGCAGAAGCGATGGTCAGAGGCGAAGCTCTTTGAGCCAGAAGTTTCTAAAGCCAAGAAATTCTTCCTGACAGCAGCCTACCCATATGTTCAGGGTCCCCAGCACATCGGGCACGCGCGGACATATTCTGTTGCTGATGTTTTTGCAAGATTTCTGAGAATGAATGGGTTCAATGTCCTTTTTCCGATGGCATGGCATGTTACTGGAACTCCTATCCTGGCCATATCAAAAAGAATAAGCCAAGGCGACGAGGACTTGATTTCAATATACAGGGATGTTTACAAGGTGAATGAAGATACCATAAGGACTTTCAGCGATACCATGAAATTGATAGAATATTTCATAAAGGAGGTCAGCGAAGGAATGAAAGAAATGGGATTCTCAATAGACTGGAGGAGGCAGTTCAACACAAGCTTTCCGACATACAGCAAGTTCATAGAATGGCAGTTCAAGAAGCTGAAAGAAAGGGGAATGATAAAAAAAGGCGAGCACCCCGTGACATGGTGCCCTTCATGCGAAAATGCCATAGGAGAGCATGACACGCTGAATGATAAGAAAGCAAAAATAGAAGAATTTACAATAGTCAAATTCATGCTACCTGATGGAAGAATTCTTCCAGCAGCAACATTCAGGCCAGAAACCATATTTGGCGCAACAAACATGTGGTTAAATCCTGATAGCGAATATGTTGAGGCTGAGGTCGGAAGCGAGAAATGGATAATAAGCAGGGAAGCATCTGAGAAGCTGAAACTGCAGAAAGATGATATAAAAATTATCGAAGACATCGAGCCCAAATCACTTATAGACAAGAAAGTTTCAGTGCCAGTAACAGGAAAAGAGATTCCAATATTTCCCGCCAGCTTTGTCAGCGCTGACAATGCAACAGGCGTTGTCTATTCATGTCCTGCTCATGCTCCATATGATTGGATGGCTCTTGTTGACATGGGATCGCATCACGGAGCTGATAAAATAAAGCCAATATCCCTGATAAAGAGCGAAAAGTATGGCGAGTTCCCTGCAAAGGAAATCTGCGAAAAGATGGGAATAAAGAGCCAGAATGATCCCAGGCTTGAGGAAGCAACAGCTGAAATATATTCTGCTGAGTTTCATAAGGGAATTATTACACAAGCAGGAGGGCAATATTCTGGTTTGAAGGTTAGTGACGCCAAGAATCAGGTTAAGAAAGACCTTATAGCAAGGAAGCTTGGTGATATATTTTATGAGATAATGAACCAGCCTGTGATGTGCCGCTGCGACACAAAATGCATGGTAAATATTCTGAAGAACCAGTGGTTCATTGATTACGGCAATCCCGAATGGAAAAAGACAGCGCATAAGCTTGTTGACAGCATGAAAATACTGCCAGAAGAAGCCAGGCTTGATTATCATAATACCATAGAATGGCTCCACGAGAGAGCCTGCGCAAGAAAGCGCGGCTTAGGAACAAGACTGCCTTTTGACCCGGAATGGATGATTGAAAGCCTAAGCGACTCAACAATTTACATGGCTTATTATACGGTTTCTCGCCACATAAACGAGCACAAGATTCAAGCAAAGCAACTGATTCCGGAGTTCTGGGACTTCATATTCCTTGGCAAAGGAAATTCAGAAGACCTTGCTGACGAGACAGGAATTGATGAGAAGCTGATAAAAAAGATGAAAGCGGAATTTGAATACTGGTATCCCCTGGATTCGCGCCATTCTGCTACAGATTTGATTTACAACCACCTGACATTCTTTATAATGAATCACGTGGCCATATTTCCGGAAAAGCTCTGGCCAAAACAGATAGTCACAAACGGCTTTGTGATGTATGAGGGGCAGAAAATGTCAAAATCCCTTGGCAATATTATACCGCTCAGGGAAGCAGTAAATAAATATGGCGCAGATGTGGTCAGAGTCAGCGTTCTATATGGCTCAGGACTTGGGCAGGATACAAATTTCACAGAATCTTCAGCAGGCACAATAAGAGCAAAGATGAACAGGTTGCTTGAGCTTGCTGTTGGGGCAGGAAGCCAGAAAAAATCAAAGCGAAGTGAGATAGATTTCTGGCTGCTTAGCAGACTTAATATGAGAATGCAGAACGCACAGGATCTTATGGAGAAGTTTGAGTTTCGTGAAGTTCTTAATAACATGCTTTTTATGTTTGACCATGACCTTAGCTGGTATCTGAAGCGCTCTTCTGAAAGAGCAGCACTGCCAGAAGTTATTGAAACACTGGCTAAGATGCTCTCGCCTTTCATGCCATACACATGCGAGGAAATATGGGAAAAGCTCGGGAACAAGCCCTTTGCCTGCACAGAAAAATGGCCAAAAGCAGATATGAAAGCGATGCGAAAAGACATTGAAAAGAAAGAAGAATATCTGCAGAATCTTATTGAAGACATAAAGAACGTGGCAATGCTTTCAAAGATCGAAAAGCCATCCATATATCTTGAAACAACAGAAGATTGGAAATGGTCGTCCCTGGAAGAAATGAAAGCTAATTCAGGCGACGTCGGGAAGAGCATCAAAACCCTTGCTGAACGATTCCCTGAAAAGCAGCCAGAAATTCCAGGCTTTGTCCAATACTTAGCAAAACAGAGAACCTGGGAGCATGAAATTATAAAAACAGAGGAAGCGAAGATATTGAAAGCAGAAAAAGATTATCTCGAGAAAGAGCTTGGCATGAAGATATCTGTTAATGATAGAGAAGCGATAAGCAGGCTTGAAAAAAGAAAAAACCCTTCGCCAATGAAGCCTGCAATTTATGCGGTGGCAATATGACAGTAGCGGAGAACAAAAAGAAAATAACTGACATGGGCAAGGATGTATTTGAGCAAATAAAGAAGCAGCAAAACCCTTTTCTTGACGTTCCGATAAGGACGTCTTCAAATGTCATTTATGATGAAAAGACAAAGACGCTTAAGCTTGGGAACAAGACCCTGAAAAGATATTTTTTCAATATCGGACAGGCAAAGAAATTCATGCAAACACTCATGATAGCGAGCAAGTGCAAGGAGCTTCTTGATGAGAATATTCATACGAGCCTAAGAGACATGTTCTATGCAGTCAAGCGCACGCTTCCCGATTCAAACGAAAATACTTTTGACGAGCAAAGCGAGAGCGACCCGATAATAGAAGACATAGAGGTCATGCTTTCCATTCTCAGGGAGCAGCTGCACCTAAATGCAGATGTCCGCGGTCGAGTGGTTGGCGCAGTGACAATAGAAGATGCTGGCGACAGCATATCCTGGGACAAACTTGGTAGCGGAGGATGGGCAATTCCGAGCAATGTTGAGGATATAAAATTCAAGAAAGTTGACGCTGATTTCTGCCTGGTTGTGGAGAAGAACGCAGCATGGGAGCGCTTGAACGAGGACAAGTTTTGGAGAAAGCACAAGTGCATACTTCTTGGCGTCCAGGGACAGGCAGCACGCGGAGCCAGGCGATTAATCAGCCGGCTGTCAAGTGAGCACAAACTTCCTGTTTTTGTCTTCTGCGACTGCGACGCTTACGGATGGTATATTTATTCTGTGATAAAAGCAGGTTCCATTAACCTTGCTCATACATCGGAGCGCCTGGCAACACCGAATGCCAGATTCATCGGCTTGACCATGAGCGATATAGTTAATTTTGATCTCAAGCGCTTCACCATCAAGGCCACAGAACAGGATTTGAAAAGGACAAAGGAGCTGCTGAATTACAAGTGGTTCAAGAACCCTGTATGGCAGAAGGAAATAAACATGATGCTCAGCAAGGGATACAAGGCAGAGCTCGAAGCCCTGACATCAAAAGGCTTCAGGTTCATCTCAGAAAAATACCTGCCTGACAAAATAAAGAGCAGGGATTTTCTGCCGTGAAAATGTTGGAGTTCCGGATGCCCATACATCATGTTTAAATACTTTTTCTTTACTATTTCGTAGTATGTACAACGCAGGAAATATACTGGAAATAAAAGGAAATGCAGAAATTACACTACAAGGAAAAAATGCATCAGTAAGAAAATTAGGATTGGGCGAATCTACAACATGGGGCATTCTGTCTTATAAAGAAGGAGATAATAAAGGAGAACCTGTTGAAGGACTAACCAATCCACAGGCATCATATTTGGTCAGTTGTGCAGGCGATGTAGAAGGATGGAAATGCAGGCTAATGAGAACTCCAATATCGCTTATTTTGGCAAAAGAAGATAAAAAGTATCAGGAACTCCTTTCGGACAAACATAATACCAATCTTGAAATTTTACAGAAACCAAATTATGTTATTTTGAATCCGGAAGTAATATTGAACAGCAATGGCATGCTAGAATACATAATAAATCAAAAGAGCAGAATAACAAAAAAAGGAACAGAACCTTTGAGTATTGATGAAAGAATAAAAGTAAACCAACATAAAAAGGATGTCAGAGCAATGCTTTCTGAAGCTTATAAAAAAATAGGAGTTGGATTTGACCAAATTTTTGGTTATGAAGGCTCTGAAGATTTGTATGATAAAAACGGTATAGGTTCCTTCAGGTCGCGTTGGGATTCTAGAGATTGCTTCTATGCTATTTTGGATTGGCCGTCATGTGCGTATAAAAACAGCATCGTCGCTTGCGAAATCTTTGTTTAATTTCCATAAAATTTTCCTTCTGCATAATTCTTCAGAATCTTCTCAGAAGGAAAGAAAATTGGCTCGGGAAGATTATCAAAAGAAAACCATTTCCATTCTGTGATTTCATCAGGCTCCATGACCCTCGGTTCGCCTTCAAAGCCTGTTGCCAGAAGCCCTATTGTGATGAAATGAGCATCGCGGACAATGTCATTTGTGATGCAGATGACTTTTGCGGAATTTAATTTCATTCCAGTCTCTTCCAGAACCTCTCTTCTGGCTCCTGCTTCAAAACTTTCGCCGAAATGAAGCTTTCCGCCAGGCATGGTCCATGTGCCCTCGCCATGAAGCAGGCTGTCTGCCTTTTCAGGGTCTTCATGGCGCTTGCCGAGAAGCACCTTTCCGTTCTTGATAATCATGATGCCGAAACCGACACCGACTCTTATATCAGTCATAATTTAATCTAGGCGAGAAAAAATTAAAATTACTATTTTAACTGACACAAACATAATAATAATCCCTGGAGAGTATCATGCTAATATCAAACTTTCGCTGGAGAAACTTTGAGCCAGAGTTAGTTCTGCTGAACGATAAAGAGGAAAGCGCACTACCGCTGATGAACCAGAATGTGAGCATGAAGCTGGGAAAAAGATTCTGCACAGGCTACTCAAAAAATGGAAAGAGATTTCCGTGCCCTGAAAACAGGTTAGTGATATCTGACAGGCAATGCCAGATGTGCAAGAGCCTTGACCATTACCTGCCATGCATACAGTGCTCTGGACTCTGCACGAACCTCTCTGCAAGGCGGAACTGCATGGAAGAGAATTATATAATATATCTGGCAGCGTTCGGGCCGCTGTTGAAAGTTGGCATATCAAGGGAGCAAAGAATTAAGCAGCGGCTCGTTGAACAGGGCGCTGATTTTGGAGCTACCTTAACAAAAATAAAAGACGGCAGGGTTGCCAGGGTATATGAACAGCGAATACGCAGGTACCTAGGCATAACAGACAGGCTGCGGGGGACAGAGAAGCACCCGCACATATTTTCAGACCCTAAAATATGCATCAAGAACATAAACAACTCTTTAGCCAATCTTTCTGCTTCGAGTTTCTCGAGCATGCTAAATGTTCCGGAGATTTTCGACCTTCGCGAGCACTATAACCTGCTGGATGTTGAGTCAGAAATGATGAAATTAGAGGAGAATGCCACAATAGACGGGCGCATAGCATGCGTAAAAGGCAGCATAATGCTGGTTGAAAACGGCTCTTTCAAATGCGTAGACTGCCATGCACTGATAGGCAGGGAGATAATATCCCAGATAGCTTAGGCTAGAAATAAAAAATAAAACTTCAGAATCTACTTCTTCTTAGCTTCTTTTGCCTCATCGCTTGCATAGACGCTCGGGAACCTTATTGGAGGCGGAAGCTGCAAGTCCTCGGCTTCATTCATTACTTTCAGCAGGCATCTCCTAAATATGGCATTAAGTATTGGAACTGCTACCTTGTCTGATATTTTCTTGTTTTTCTTCCACTCATCTGCTATTTCCTTTGCCTTTTCATCCTTGTAGAGAAGCTCGCCCTCAAGCTTTATGCTGCCGATTTTAGGCTCATAATCGGTCTTGAACTCAAACTCAACAACAAGCGCATTCTTGATTCCCAGAACAGCCACATCCTTTGCCTCTATGCTTGTTATGGAAGGAGTGCTGTTTACCTTCAACTCAGACAGCTTGTCGACTTTTCCAATGCTTGCTTCAACCTTTTTCAGGCTTATTCCAAGTATCATTTAATCCACCAATATGTCAATTAATTAACCCAAAGGCTTAAAAATACCTTTCAGATACACCAAGATTTATAAAATACGGAAACAAATAGAATTTCTTGTGACTATTTGCTTAATGACAGAGGTATGAAGATGCTGAGCCCAAGCGAACTCAAGGTTCTTAGGAAAATACGAGAATTGCATGTAGTGAAGAAAGACGAGCTCCATAAAATGATGGAGCCTGATAGCCCTGCTGTTGTGGACGCCCTGGTCAAGAGCCTTTTAGAAAAGGAGTATGTAACCACTGTAGCTCCGGTTGGCATGAAGTGCTTCATAATAACAAAGAGCGGAATAC
>CAZBKL010000021.1:0-12225 GCA_964492465.1 uncultured archaeon | reverse complement strand
GAGATGAAAGTGGAGGGCAGCAGGGAGATTATGGCTTATGAGCAGAGAATAGACATGCACCAGAAAGAATTTGATGCAAAGCTCGGTGATGGTTTTGACATGCTTGCGAAAAAGATTCTGCAGCTTGAAAACCGCCTGAATCAGGCCAAGCGAACTTTGGCTGCATACATCTGCTACCTTGAGCAGAAGATGGAAGCTGGAGAATAATATTTATAAGCTTTTCCATCAAATTAATAAGAACAAAGTCAAACCCGTTTGCACTATCCCATTCGAAATGCAATTGCATTTCGATGTATAGGAATAGCTTGCTATTCCTGATATGTAGATAGGAGGGGCATTTCAGATTAATCCTGGAATATCCTTCTCAACGGTTGTTATTCATAAAGATGATTAGCATGAAAGCACTAGAGGCAATTACTGAACTTAACAAGCTGGAGAAGCGAAAGTTTAGCCAGACTTATGATTTGATAGTCAATCTCAGGAACATAGACCTGAAAAACCCTGAAAATAAGATTTCAAAGGAGATTGTGCTTCCTCATGGCAGGGGAAAGCAGGTTTCTGTTTTTGTGATTTCAGAGCAGAACGGCTTCACAAAAGCAAAGCTTGATGATATGGCTGAAAACAAGAAAGAAGCCAAAAGCTTTGCAAAGAAATATGATTTTCTTCTGGGCACAGCAGATCTTATGCCGCATATAGGAAAGACTCTTGGGCGCTACCTAGCTCCTATAGGCAAGATGCCCCAGCCGCTGCCTCCAAATGCAAGCCCTGTTGTAATCGAGGGAATAAAGAAAAGGAAAGAATCTACGGTCAGGCTGAAGCTGAAAAACATGCCTGTGTTCCAGCTTCAAGTCGGCTCTGAGAGCATGACTCCTGAGCAGGTGGCTGAGAATATAGAGTTCGCCATAAAAGAAGCTGTTGCAGCATTGCCCAAGGGCAGGGCGCAGATAAAGAATGTTTCTTTGAAAAAGACTATGTCAAAGCCGATTAGGATAGAACTTTAGATGATGATTATGCTGAAAAGCGAAAAAATAAAAGAAGCTGAGAAGCTCGCAAAGCTGATTGAGAAGTATCCTGTTATCGGCATAGTGAGCATACATAAGCTGCCTGGCAGGCAGCTTCAGCAGATAAAGCAGATGCTTGCTGGAAAAGCTGTGATAAAAGTTGCCAAGAAGACTGTGATAGAGCATGCTTTTGAGAAGTCAAAAAATCCGGGAATAAAAAAGCTTGAAGGCGTGCTGGAAAGGGAAGTGGCGCTGCTTCTTTCATCTGCTAACCCGTTCAAGCTTTACAGCGACATTAACAAAATCAAGTCCCCTGCTTCAGCCAAATCAGGCGACATAGCGCTGAAAGACATAGAAATCAAGGCAGGCCCAACAAACTTGATGCCAGGCCCTGCAATAACAGCGCTGCAAAAAGGCGGATTGAAGACAAAAGTGGATGCAGGAAAAATTGCCATAATGACTGACAAAATTGTGTGCAAAGCAGGTGATGTGATAAATTCAGACCTGGCTACGGTCTTTACAATGCTCAAGCTCCAGCCAATGGAAATAAGCCTGAATGTTGTAGCCATACTGGAAGAAGGGACTGTTTACGACAAGTCTGTGCTGGCTATTGATGAGGAGCAATATTCACGTGATGTCAGCAACGCTATAACATCAATGACCAATGTTTCTGTGTTCATAGGATACCCGGTAAGGGAAACCATAGAGCTGATGCTCCAGAAAGCTTACAGGGAGATGAAAGCTCTGGGAATAGAAGCAAACCTGCTCGAAAAAGATGTCATAGAAGACCTGATTGCAAAAGCTGAGAGAGAAGCAAAGTCCATCAAGAACGCTGCTAAGATATAGAAAAATAATTATTATTCGCTTTCTGATTCTTCATCAGCAGCCTCATCCACTTCCTTGGCTTCCTCTTCAGACTCTTCGAACTCTTCCTCGCTTTCTGCTTTTTCAGCAGCAGGCTCTGTGCTTTCGGCAGCTTCTTCAAAATCCTGCTGCGGCTTGTCTGAAATTATCTGCCCGCCTGCTTTCTCTATTTTCTCCTTTGCCTCTTTTGAGAAGTCAGGGACAGTGATTACCAGAGATTTTGAAACAGCGCCTTTTCCAAGAAGCTTGGTGAAGCCCATTTCGCCGAGATTTATTTCTGCCTTGTCAGAAAGCTTCTCAAGGTCGCCGACATTTATTATCTTTGCCCCTTTTTTCAGCTTCTTCAGCGAAGTGAAGCCGTGCTTTCCAAAATGTTCGGGCTCGTTTATCATGGTCCTGATATAATGGTGCTTGTGGCTGCCTGCGTAGCCCTTTCCGCCCTTGCTGCCTTTTCCACGGTGCTTCTTCTTTGAGCCGTATCCGCAGCCTCCGCTTCCGCGCATCTTTCTGGTTTTCCTGAGTCTTGTTGGCATTTTCAAAACCTAAAATTTTCAATTTGATACAAAATTGATATCAAAACATAATATCCGTTAAGTATTTAAACGATTTTTATTTGTTTTCAAGCCATTTTTTGTTAAAAGCAGGGAATTTAAAAGATGATGCATCAAGGAACCAGTCTTGTCGGGTCGCGCGGCAGCAAAGATGCTTCGCGAACGTTCTTCAGCCCCAGTATTTGCATTGTCAATCTCTCAATCCCGATTGCAAAACCGCCGTGAGGCGGCATTCCGAATTTCCAGAAGCGGAGGTGGTCGTAGCTTTCGGGCTTCATGCCCTTCTCAATTATGTTTTCAACGCGCTTCTCATAACGGTGCTCGCGGATTCCGCCTGATGTTATTTCAAGCCCGTTGAAGAGCAGGTCAAAAGATTCTGATTTCTCCCCCTTTTTCATTGTATAGAATGGCTTTTTCTCAAAAGGAAATTCTGTGACAAAAACTAGCGATGAATTGAAATTGTCCTGGCAGTATTGGCAGATGGCGCGCTCGCCTTCTGGCGTAAGGTCATTGACTTCAGTCGGGACTCCGAGCTTATCCAGGATGCTGTTTACTTCTTCAAAAGTCAGGCGCGGAATCTTTTCAGGGACATTAAGCTCAGCCCCATAAGCAGAAAGCAGCTCCTGGCAGTTCTGGTTGATTTTTTCCATGACAAATTTGATCAATAATTCTTCAATATCAAGAATCTCATCCAGGCTTTCTGCTATCGTCTCAATGTCAAATGACGCGTACTCGCATAGATGGCGCGGCGTGTGATGGGGTTCCGCACGATAAACAAAGCCAATGTCATAAACTTTATCCAAGCCCGAGAGCATGGCTGCTTCCTTGTAAATCTGAGGGCTCTGTGCCAGAAATGCTTCTTTCTCAAAATAAATTATAGGAAAATATTCTGTCCCCCCTTCTGTGGCTGCGCTTGTGAGCCGTGATGCAAAAATTCGGATAAAGTCATTTTCCCTCATAAATTGTTCCATAAAGCGTATTATTTCGCTCTGCAGAGTGAAAATGTACATGACTTTCGGATTTCTCATGTCAAGGAAGCGCCAGTCAAGCCTCTTATCGAGGTTTGAGTCTATTTTTCCAGCCACGTCTATTGGCAACGGCGATTCTGCTTCGCTGATAAGCTCAAGGCTTTCGGGAATTATCTCCAGGCCTCCGGGCGCTTTGTCACTCAGCCTGACAACACCAGAAGCAGATACAAAAGATTCTTTTGAAAAAGAGTCTGCCTTCTTTCCAAGCTCGCTGTCTTTGATTGTCAGCTGGATGTCGCCTTTCTTGTCGCGCAATATCAGGAACTTTATCTTTCCCATGTCCCTGACATTAAGCACAAAGCCGGCTACGCGAACTGCTTCTCCGTCTTTCCTGGGTATGTCAGCAGAATAGTAGGTGCGAAGCATAAAACCATCTTTTGATAATCATTATTTTGCAAACTTTAATTTAAAGATGCAAACAGATTTATAATTATGGCTTACAAGAAAAACAGCAGAAAAAACAGCTACAGTAATTCTTCAGCTATTGCCACGGCAATAAACAATAACAACAGCACGAAGAAGTTCAGGCCCAAATTCGGGCCAACCAAGATCATACCAAAGATTGGGGAGGTGTTAAGAGTCGGCTTTCTGACAGAATCAGGGGAAAAATATAGGGAAGCATTGGAAAAAATAAAGTCAATTAGCCACAATAACATAAGCGACAAAATCATGGACATAATGAGATATAATGACCATATAAAAGACAATACCACTGGTATACCGACCCTGACAGACAATGGCTTGAAAATGCTGAAAGAGCTTTCAAAATATCCCAAGAAAGATTAGAATTCTATTATTTTTTTCCGCCCCCTGAGCCCTGAAACAATGCGCACTGGTTTGCTGAAATACCTGCTGAGAAGCTTTGCCACAGCCAGGTTGGCCTTGTTTTTCTCTGGCGGAGCCTGAACATGAACTTCAAGCGGAATTCCCTCGATAATCTCATCCCGCCTTGAATTTGCTGTTACTTTTATCTCGAGCTGCATGAAATCACTTCCACATAACATCAACATCGTCTGTCCGCCAGCGAGGCATAATGTCAGGAAAGCCAAGCTTTCCGACATATGGAAATGTCTTCTGCATTTCCAATATGTCTGATTTTTCAGGGCTAAGCTGCTTCATTCCTGATTTGTGCATCAGCATGCCGACCCAGGCAATCATGGTTGCGTTGTCGCCCGCATATTCCATGGGCACAGAATAAAATTTTGCTCCGCGCTCCTGGCACATGATTTCAAGCATTTCCTGAAGGCGCTTGTTTGCCGCAACACCGCCTGTCAGCAGAAGCTCGCTCTTTCCTGTATGTGCGAGAGCTCGCTCTGCCACTTCTGTGAGCATTGCGAAGCATGTTTCCTGTAATGAGAAGCATATATCTTCAAGTTTGGCGCCCTGCTTCAAAAGCCTGACAGCCTGTGAGACAATTCCTGTGTAGCTCAAATCCATTCCTTTTACAACATATGGCATTTCTATATATTTTCCGCTCTTAGCCAGGGCTTCTATTTTAGGTCCGCCAGGATGATCCAAACCAGCTTCTCTTGCAAAAGCATCAATGGCATTTCCAATTGCCATGTCAAGTGTTTCGCCAAAAACGCGATACCTGCCAGAAGCAAAACCGAGAATCTGGGTGTTGCCTCCACTGACATAAACTGTTATCGGGTCGCTTGCGCCGGATTTCAGAATTCCAATCTCAATGTGCCCGATGCAGTGATTGGCTCCGTAAAGAGGCTTTTCAGTTCGCTTTGCCAAACCAATAGCAAGCTCCATTCCAGCTTTCAGGGAGAGCGGCAATCCAGGCCCCTGGCTGACAGCCAAAATGTCAATGTCTTCCAGCTTCAAGCCCGCTTTCTTCAGCGCATCCTCAAGGACATGCTCGCGGACTTCATAAAAATGCTTTTTCGCATCTGACGGTATTATTCCAAAGCCAGGCTTAGGCTTGTATGTGCTGCGCTCATTTGTCAGGACACTTCCATCACTGCCTATAATTCCAACGCCGAAAGTGTGGGCAGTGCATTCAATGCCCAGGCAGGTAATATTTTTCATGCTAATCATTTTTTTAATTATCAATAGTAATATTCTTATAATGCCAATATTTGTAATTCATGAGCATCACGCTTCTCACCTGCACTGGGATTTCCGTCTGGAAATTGATGGGGTTTTGAAATCCTGGGCTGTGCCGAAAGAGCCACCAAAAGCAAAAGGTGTAAAGAGGCTGGCAATCCAAGTTGAAGATCATCCGCTTGACTATGCGAGCTTTGAGGGCGAGAATCCTGAAGGGCAATACGGCGCTGGCAAAGTGAAAATATGGGATTCCGGAAACTTTAAGCTGGTTGATGAAAAGAGCAACAAGCTCGTATTTGAGCTGAAAGGAAAGAAGCTCAAAGGTGAATACATGCTCCTGAGGTTCACCAAGGAAAAGAAAAACTGGCTGATTTTCAAGAAATAGGGGGTCATGCGAAGCGGAATAGCCAGCGGGCCCAATTGTAACTTTGTTTAACATTAAATGATAGAAAATGGCGGGCTGATTTTTTCCTTGCACCTATTCCTGCTGGTTTATCTTGCTCCAGCCGCACTTGCCGCAATATGTTCGGTTCTTGTAACTCGCCAGGAAAGTTCCTGCGCCGCATCTTGGGCATTGCTCGTTCTTGCGAATGGCTTTGCCGCCCTCCACCTTGTAGAGCTTCCATACCTGAACCTTAGTATGCTTCTTTTTTGATTTGGGGCGCTCTTTCTGGGATTTCTTCTCTTTTTTCTTCTCAGCTTTTTCAACTGGCGCTGCTTCCTCCTTGATTTCTTCCCTTCTCATGATAATCACTCACTTTTTGCTTCTTCTTTTGGAGATTCAACAGCCTCAGCAGGCTTTTCAGCAGCTTGCTGCTTTGCTGCAGCTTCTTTCTCAAGGTTCTTTGCTTTCGGCTCTTTCCATACAAATATTTTCGCGACAGACTCGCCAATTCCGCGCCTTGAAAATACGCTCCTTATGTCAACATATTCAGGCTCCTTGCCAAGCTCGCGGGCCACAACCTGCTGTATGGCAGCATTTGTCGGCGTTGGCTGGGTATGATGAAGAATATTAATCATGATCTCTGTCCTGTCAAGGAAAGGGTTCTTTTTCTGCCCAGTTATGTCGATTTTCATAATACCATCTAAATCTTCAGCGCATACTTGCCCGGAGCTGTTATTTTCATCTTCCTAGCAATATCGCTGTTCACGTCAAATACCACCACAGTTCCCTGGTAGCTTTTGGCTTCCCCGATTTTGCACACAGGGCATATTTTTCCTGTGAGTATCCTTCGGCATTGTTTGCATGCTTTCATAATGTCATCACTCTTGTATCATCCCAAATTCATGGGATGGTATATCAACTTCATTCTTATGAAGTTGAATACATCATCTTTTAATTAAGCCTATGCTTTTAAATCTGTTTAATCTTATTTGGAACCAATTTAAAATCTCGTCAGCAACCTTTTAGCATGGACTTCAGAATGCCTGTAAAGGAATTCCTGCACAAGGCAAAATCAGGAAGCATTGACCAGTCTGAATTTACTGATAAGCTTAAAGAAGAACTGGAAAAGGCAAAGAAATATAATTTTCTGATAACCCAGGCAGAAATTAATGGCATAAAGGGGCTTCCTGTTTCTGTTAAGGATAATATTTGCACCAAAGGACTGCGAAGCACAGCTGGCTCGAAAATACTGGAAAATTACGTCCCTGTCTTTGATGCAACTTGCGTCAGGAGGGTGAGAGAGCATAATTGCGCCATAATAGGAAAAACGGCAATGGATGAATTTGGCTTCGGCACTTTCTCCACAAACTGCGCTTATGGCGCTCCGAAAAACCCCTGGGACGAAAACAGGAGCTGCGGCGGCTCGTCTGGCGGTTCAGCTGGCTTGACATCTTTTCTGGAAATCCCTCATATATCAATAGCAGAATCAACAGGCGGCTCAATATCCTGTCCTGCAAGCTTTTGCGGTGTTGTTGGATTGACGCCGACATATGGCTTGGTCAGCAGATACGGACTTATTGACTACGCAAACTCACTTGACAAAATCGGCATTATGGGAAAATCAGTCTGGGATGTTGCATACGGGCTTTCGCTAATAGCTGGCCATGATGAAATGGACCAGACATCGCTGAATGAAAAGCATACGGATTATACCAAAGCTGCTGAACACGAAAAAGGGAATTTCAGAATCGGAATCCCAAAAGAATATTTCAAAGGGATTGACGAAAAAGTCGGGCAATGTGTATGGATCTCAATAAAAGACCTTGAAAAGAACGGCTTTAGAACAGAGGAAATATCACTGCCAAGCACAAAGCATGCTATTGCTGCTTATTATATAATAGCATCAGCAGAAGCTTCCACAAACCTGGCAAAGTTTTGTGGAATCAGGTATGGGCTTCACCAGAACCTTGAAGGCGGATTCAACGAGTATTTTTCAAAAGTCCGTGGAAGAGGCTTTGGAATGGAGGCCAAGAGGCGGATAATGCTCGGCACGTTCGCTCGCATGGCTGGCTATCGGGACCAGTATTATCTAAAGGCGCTGAAAGTCAGGACTATGATAATAAACGAGTTCAAGAAAGCTTTCAAGAATCTGGATGGCATAATGGCTCCAACAATGCCAATACTGCCGCCTAAGTTTTCTGACATCCAGAAGCTGACTCCTCTTGAGAATTACCAATGTGACATACTGACAGTTCCTGCCAATCTCGCGGGCATTCCTCATCTTTCGCTTAACTGTGGTTTCGCATTTGAAGGCGGCTCAAAGCTGCCTGTGGGGCTTCACCTGCTTTGCGACCATCTGCAGGAAGAGAAAATGCTAAGCATTGCTGGAGAAGCTGAGAGGATATTGAAGTGATTACATGGCCATAGAAAAAAACGAACTCGGCGTGAAAATCGGCTTGGAAGTACATGTTTCGCTTACCACAGACAGCAAGCTTTTCTGCGGCTGCTCCACGAAATGGCAGGGACAGGAGCCAAACACCAGCTGCTGCCCGACTTGCCTTGGGATGCCAGGCTCAAAGCCCAGATTAAACAAAAGGGCCGTTGATTATGGGATAAAAATAGGATTGGCTTTGAACTGTAAAATTGCGAAAGAGATGTTTTTCTCGAGAAAGTCATATTTCTATCCAGATATGTCCAAGAATTTTCAGATAACCCAGTATGAGATGCCTCTCTGCTCTGGCGGAAAAATGAAGCTCGGTGCCAAGGAAATCCGCATAAGGCGAATCCAGCTTGAAGAAGATCCAGCAAGGCTTGTTCATGAAGGAATCAGCATAAGCGAGTCAAAATATGTTTTTATAGATTACAACCGCTCTGGCGACCCGCTTTGCGAAATCGTTACTGAACCTGATTTTGAAAACCCGCGCGAAGCGCGGCTCTTCTTGCAAAAGCTTTCTGCTGTTCTGGAATATCTTGGAGTCTATGATTCCTCTTTTGAGGGGGCAATGAAGGTGGATGCGAACATTTCCATAAAGAATGGGGAGCGCGTTGAGATAAAAAATATCACAGGCTTCAAAGAGGTTGAGAAAGCGCTTACATTTGAAATAATCAGGCAGAGCAACCTTTTGAAAAGGGGCAGAAAAATCCGCCAGGAAACCCGGGGCTTTGACGATGTGTCAGGCACCACAATACTACAGAGAACAAAAGAGTTTGAGGAAGAATATGGCTACATTTTTGAGCCGGATTTGACTGAAATCGAGATAGAAAAAAGCCATGTTGATAAAATAGAAAAAACTCTTCCAGAGCTTCCTGATGACAAGGTAAAGAAATACAAGAAGCTCATTGGCGAGGAGCTGGCAGAATCCATAGTCACGGACATGGAACTTGCAAAGATGTTTGAAGTCATGATAAAAGATTTTGAGCCAAAGCTGGCTGCCACGTGGTTCGGGAACGTGCTGAAGAAGATTCTGAATTACAACAACATGCGGTTCAGGGACACGGGAATAACAGAGCGTCAGATGAAGCGCCTGCTGAACTCGCTTAGGGATGATAAAATAACGCCAAGAACAGCTGAAATGATACTGAGGGAAATGGTTAAGCCCGGCTCCCAGGAAATTTCAAGCAGCTTGGAGAGCTTAGAAAGCGCAGAGCGCATAGGCGATCATGCAGAGATAAGAAAGTTTGTCATAGCAGCGCTTGAAAAAAATCCGAAAGCCATAACAGATTACAAGTCTGGCCGCAACGAAGTTTTTGAATTCCTCGTCGGCCAGGTAATGCGTGAAAGCAAAGGCCGTGCTGACCCAAAGCTGATAAGGGAAGTCCTGAAGGAGATGCTGTGAAACTTTTAAATTCTCCCGCATCAATTCTTTGTAATTGGGCTGGTATTTCAAACTGCTATCAAGCGGTTTGAAATGTAGCACAAATTTATCAAAATTTGGGCTGGTAGTCTAGCGGTTAAAACGTAGCAATACCACCAGTTGAAAATGGTGGTTTGCGGCGTGTGATAACCATTGGTCGATAGGTCAGTGGTTCTTCACATTTCCGAAAATGACGTCGCGCTTACAACGCGAAGGCCGGGAGTTCGAATCTCCCCCGGCCCATGCATAACAAAATCAAGGTGATTAAATATAACAGACGATGAATTCAGCAAAAAGGCAAAGGAGTTTGATGTAAGCGGAGCTATCATTACATCCATAGTGACTGCGCTGAGCCTCACTGTGGGCTTGTTTTGGAAAGATGTTATAACCCACACAATAAGCAGAGTGCTTCCGGACGAGCAGACCCTGCTCTATGAATACGCAGCAGCGATACTCTTGACAGTGATTGCTGTTGCAGTTTCGTATATATTGCTCAAGACTCATGAGCATACAAAAAAGATGCAGATGGAGCAGAGAAAAACCATGCTCAGAAAAATAAGGGAGCTTGAGAAAAAGAACAAGGCCAACCGCATAAGGATAATTAAAAGGCTTGGCAGAAGAAAATGAATCTCACCGCCATGGGGCGGTGCGTCCCTTTCATCTCAACCCATATATTGTTTAATAAATATGAGCGTTAAGATGAAAGTAATTCCACAATGCCCCGTTCGTCTAGTCCGGTCAAGGATACTGGCCTTTCGAGCCACTGACACGGGTTCAAATCCCGTACGGGGCATTTTTGAACTTCTTAACAAAGCACGGATTAAAAACTATCATAACATCATGATGTTATGCTGCGGGATATTGGACACGAAACTAAATATGACATCATATTCATAAGCGGCGAGAAGCTGTTTGACCATCCGCTGTGCGGCATAGCCATACTAAAGAGGTTGTTGGAAAAACGAGGCTATTCTGCCGGAGTTATTGAAGAGCCCAAAAGAGATTTTGATGTCACAAGGCTGGGAAAGCCCCGTTTGTTCTTTGCGCTGGGAAGCGGGTGTGTAGATTCAATGGTAAGAAATTATACTCCGCTTAACAAGAAAAGGGCTGATGTGGAAAGGCTGCATTTCAAACAGACCATTCCTGACAGGGCTCTGCTGGTTTACAGCAACTGGGTAAAAAAGCATTTCAAGGATTCTGTCATTGTTATCGGTGGCACAGAAGCGTCGCTCCGCAGGTTCACACATTTCGATTACTGGGACAATAAGCTCCGTCGTTCAATACTTTTGGAATCTCGCGCTGACATACTTGTCTACGGCGCCGGAGAAAAGCAGATGGAAGAAATAGCCAGAAGGTTGTCAAGCAAAATGTCTTTCCTGGGCATAGAAGGAACGTGTGTGAGGGCGAGCAGCATTCCGGAAGGATTCGTTGTGCTGCCAAGCCATGAAGAAGTGCTGGAATCAAAACAGAGATTTTGTGATATGCAAAATATTCTTTCTAATTACAAAAATCTCGCCCAGAAAACAGACAAGAGCTATATTCTCCAGTACAAAAGCCCTGTTTACACATCAACGGACCTTGACGAATATTATGAGATGCCATTCACAAGAATCGTCAAAGATGAGAACATGAGGGGCTTTGAGTTTAGCGTTGTTACGCACAGGGGCTGCATAGGCAATTGCAATTTTTGTTCACTGAGATTGACAATGGGAAGCAAAATAGTTTCCCGTTCAGAAGAGTCGATATTAAGGGAGATAAAATATATTACAAAGCTCCCTCACTTCAGGGGAAACATAGATGACCTTGGCGGGCCTTCTGCAAACATGTATGGAATGGATTGCAATGTATGTGAAGGGGATTGTATAGACTGCAAAAAGCTTGACAAAAGCCACAGGAGATTGATAGGGCTGATGAGAAAGGCAAGGCAGATACCTGGCGTCAAGAAGGTATTTGTAAGGAGCGGCGTCAGGTATGATTTGGTTACAAAAGAATATCTCAAAGAATTGGTTAACTATCATGTTTCCGGAAAACTTAAGATAGCTCCGGAGCATGTCAATAAAACTGTTTTGAGGGCAATGAACAAGGACAAGGGCAATTTGGATAAATTCATAAAAGAATTCAACGAGATTGGCAAATGCGAACTGGCATTTTATTTCATTACAGCTCATCCTGGCTCAACCATGAGGGAAGCCAAAGAGCTGGCATATGCTATCAAAAGGCTAAGGAACGCAGAAGCTGTGCAAATATTTACTCCGACTCCAATGACAGTTTCAACCTGCATGTATTATACCGGATTCAATCCCAAAACTCGGGAAAAGGTATATGTTCCTTTCAAATATAGTGAAAAAAAGGAGCAGAAAAGAATTTTGCAATTGGAAAAACAAAACCAGTATTTTAGGAATAAAAAACATTAATTTAGAATTTTATCTTTTCCGCTTTTCGATAATCTCCTCGTAAACCAGGCACCATACCACAGAACAGGCAATGCCT
>CAZBKL010000020.1:0-12385 GCA_964492465.1 uncultured archaeon | reverse complement strand
AACACAGACCCGGAGCGGACAGTAACAGGGGTTACTGTTGAGCTGTATGATCCTTCTCTGTTTGGAGGCGATTATGATGCAAGCGCCTGCTCAGGAGAGTGCTCGCTTGCGCCGCTCAGCGAGAAGACAGTCTTTTTTGACCTGACTGCGCCTACAAATGACGAGATTGTGAATATCCAGTCTCAAAAGAGGATAAGCTTCAAAGTTTCGTATGACTATGAAACCACCACAATATATGACATTGTTGTTGTGAACAAGGAGGAGGTTGAGCGCCAGCAGCAGGCCGGCAAGACTGTCAGCCTGGCTCCGAACAAAATAATCGGAAGCGGGCCAATAAAAATAATACCTGATTTGATGGGCGATTATTTTCTTCTTGACGGCGTCACAGGAACAGTGAGATTCATACTGCAAAACGAGGGAACAGGAATGCTGAAAGACAACCAGATTGAGGTTGATGATTTTGAAGTCCAGTTTCCAGGGGGCTTCTCTCCAACAGGCTACGCAATCGGCGGAAATCTTTTCGGAAAGATTGGCGATTTCTTCAATCCCTCTTCTATTATCACTGGAAACTTTTTATGGAATAATGCTGAATCCCAAAAATCAAAAGCTACGGGAATGGCAACAGTTTCCTGCTCAGAGAACTGCGGAGATGAAATGGCTTGCAACTCAGGACTGGGCTGCGCAGTTGGATGTGGCTGCGATTGCGGTTCAGAATGCACAAGCGGGAAATGCCAGGAAACCAACGGCGCAGGAACCAAGATTTGTGTTGATGAAAATTATGTGCCAACAACCACTATGCCGACAACAACAATGCAATTAAACTGCCCCTGCTTCGGAAAGTATAAGCAGGGAACCAGAAGCTGCGCTGACAACTGCGCTTGCCAGGACAATTCAGACTGCAAAAGCAATTATTGCGATTCCCCGACAGAGTACGCTGATGGGATTTGCTACACGCCTGGTGCTACGACAGGCACGACAACAGCTGACGGCATATCTGCTGGCGGCTGTGGGCAGAAGCAATGCGGCCTGGTAATAAAAACAGATTGCAAATCAAATGAAAGGTGCATGCCCACCACCTTAGGGGGATATGAATGCAAGCCTGATAATTCATGTGTGGCAACTGCAATACGCCCAACCACCACCAGAATCCCGATATGGGAGCGCGTGCAGCCCACGCAGTTCTTCAGCTGCTCTGGCGACAACTGCAGAAACAACATTGAGCTGCAGCTCTTCAACGGAAAGTCTTCTCCGCTTACATTCGCGCTCACAGGCTCAACTGACGCTGATGTTTACAAAATTTACACAATAAAAGCCACTGCCACATACACGTATGAAATAAGGAAGTATGTTGATGTCACAGTCAAGCCAATGGGGCTGTCTGAAAATGCCCAGCCTGGCGACATCGAGCAGGTGGCTTACACTCCAACCACAAGGAGAACAACAACAACCCGCAGGTACGGAGGCACCACAACATCCACCACAGTCTGCCACAGAAATGAAGATCTTGCTCTCGGAAGCAGTTGCAACTGCTCCGCTGAATGCGAGAGCGGAATATGCTGGGCTTCAGGATCTCCCAGCGCATATATATGCCATTCAAGTTGCGCAGACTGCTATGATGAGTCGGTTCCCGGCAAGATTTATACATATTCTCACGAGCCTGGCAACTGCTGTTTCAGGTGCACTTCCTCGCCGCAGGACCCTGACGACGACGGAAACACTGACTATTACGAATGCTATCTTAGCACAGGCTGATGACAGGAGCGTGCCAAAAAACTGGCTGGGCAGATTCCCTTTTTCCAAATATGGTCAGCCAAATTTCTGAATTGCCCTTGCTGTTTTCCCTGCTTCTCTACTCAAAGAATTTCCTCAATGCAGGGTGCATGTCCTCCATGTACCTCATGGATATCTGCTCGTAGAAATTGTATATTATCATTACTGTGAGCAGTATCCCGGTTCCTGTTCCCAGGGCTCCTGTGAAGTCTGCAAAAGCTGCAAGCAATCCGACAAACAAGCCGCCCATTAATGCCAGAGGCATTATGTACCTTTCCAGCACCTGCTCAATAATTCTGGGGTCTCTCCTGAATCCTGGTATCTGGTATCCTATTGATTGTATCTGGCTGGAAACAGAAGCTGCGTCCATGCCGCTTGTCTGAACCCAGAGAATTGAGAATATCATTGCCCCTACTGCCATGAAGAGAGTGTAGCATATTATCTGCAAGCCCATGTCAAAAGTAAATGTTCCAAGAAAAATCGAGGTCAGGGA
Source organism: uncultured archaeon (assembly GCA_964492465.1). Classification (GTDB taxonomy): domain Archaea; phylum Aenigmatarchaeota; class Aenigmatarchaeia; order GW2011-AR5; family JAHLMP01; genus CAZBKL01. The sequence continues at coordinate 10,122 of CAZBKL010000020.1, read as the reverse complement.
ATCACGAGGCATCGATAAGTAATAAATCAGTCCTGATATTGCCCGGCCGCTATTGTCAAAGCTTCCCAGTATGGGGATTGTTCCGCCGCGTGCAAATGAACCTATCATATGAAAGTTCGCGAGCAGCGCTGCTGTCAATATCACTGGTATGTTGCTGGTGTATATGAACTTGAGCGGCCATCTCCTTCCAAATCCTGATATTGAACCAAATGCAAGAGGAATCTCCACCTTGATTCCCTGCACATAAACCACTATAAAAAATACAGCTACTGTCGCTATGACAGGAATTATGGCATATATTGCAGTGTTCGTGTTGCCGATTCCCAGCGCAGCTATGAACTGGGGTATTGCCCCTATGGGGAGTTCATTGCCTCCTGTGAGCGGGTTAAATGCCTGCACAAATATCTGCTTTCCTACGCCAGCTGCTATGAAAAGCGAAACTCCTGAACCAATGCCCCATTTTGATATTACTTCGTCCATGAGCAAAACCAAAAAACCGCCGAAAGCCAGCTGGAATATGAGAGCTAAAAACATCAATGGCGTTGCTGAAGCAGGAGCTATTGCGCCAAAGAGCACGTATGCTGCGCCCTCGAAGAAGCAGAAAAATACAGCTGTCAGTTTCTGAAGAGCCTGGAATTTTTCCCTTCCCTCAGGCTTGTTAAGGTCTATTGGCAACAGCTTTGCTCCGACAAGAAGCTGGAGTATTATGCTTGCCATTACTATGGGCCCTATTCCCAAAGTCAGCAATGAGCCAATTTTTGAGCCCAGAATCATTTCCATGTAAGCGAACTGCTGGGCGCCGACACTTGACACGCCGAACAGTGTAATCTGGCTCATCATAAGGAAAAGCAGCAGAACTCCGAGTGTCCATACAAGCCTTGACTTGAAATTTACCACTGTCTTGGGCCCTTCAACAGAAGGAAGAAAGCTTGCAATTTCGCTTATCATGAAACCAACTTATTTAATGTATTCTTATATTTGCCTAAATGCAAATAAATCTATAGCATACAATTTATTACAAAGGCTAAAAAGCCTTTTCATAGCATAGCTAACCTATTTAAAAGTTAGCCTCTTTAATGGTTTGTATTAAAAAGGTATTGGCATGAACATAAATGAATCTTTGAGAAACATGATGAAAGGGCTGGGGCTCTTTTTTCAGCAGTGCAAGCGCGTGCTGCTTGTGGCTTCAAAGCCGGGAAAGGAAGAGTTCGTCTTGTCAGCCAAGATAACAGGCATAGGCATTATAATAATAGGCTTGATAGGGTTTCTGCTTTTCATGCTGTTTCAGGTTTTCAGCCTGAGCTGATAAAATGATACTGACAATAAGAACGACGTCGGGAAGGGAAAACGCAGTCATAGACTCGCTGACCTCACGGATAAAGGCAAGGCACCTGCTAATAAAGTCGCTTGTGCAGACAGAGGAGCTACGCGGCTATGTTTTCATAGAAGCTGACGACATAGACCAGATACAGGAAACAATACGCGGAGTGCCGCATATAAGGGGCATAATAGGCAAGGAGGTCACCATAGACGAGATAGACAGGTTCATGGTTCCTGAGAAGCAGGTAATCAAGATAGAGATTGGCGATATCCTGGAAATCATATCAGGACCTTTCAAGGGAGAGAAGGCAAAGGTAACAAGGCTCGACGAGATAAAAAGCGAGGTGACTGTCGAGCTTCTCGAGGCTGCCATTCCCATACCTGTGACAATACCAATTGCCACGTCAAGGATTTATGAGAAGGCTAAGAAAGATTAAAAAGATTTATGAAGCAAGATGATTTCTATGGCTGTTTTCAAATTTGTGATAGGCGAGAATGGAAGCAATTACCAGCTGGAGAAGGACCAAAAGGATTGCCAGCAAGTAATCGGATTAAAAATCGGCAGCAAATTCAGCGCAGATTTTCTCGGCCTGGACGGCTATGAGCTCAGGATAACAGGCGGCACAGACAAGGACGGCTTCCCAATGAACAAAAGCATGGAGGGGGTTGTCAAGAGACGCATTCTTGCAACCGAGGGCTTCGGCTTCTCAGGCTGGAAGAAAGCAAAGAAGCGCATAATCAAAATCAGCGGCCTTCGAAAGAAGAAGATGATGAGGGGAAACACAATTGACAACAGCACTGTTCAGGTGAACTGTGTCGTTGCAAAAAAAGGAACAAAAGAACTCTCAGAAATAATACCCAAAAAAGAAAAAGAGAAGAAAGAGTAATTGTCTTCTAGTATTTCTTGGTAAATGTTTTCAGCCCGTCACACCTTCCCATTCCAACCGGGCATGCGTCTATGATGTCAAGGATTTTCTGGGATGAGACTGAAGGATATTCACCTTTTCTCCATAAGTCTTCTCTCTCAAAAAATTTTTCTGATGTGTCCGAATAAACAACTTCTATCTGACCGCCATGGACATGGTAGAGCAACATTGTACCATCCCTCATGTTTATTGCTGCTATCTTCCTGTTAAGGCGTTGGCCGTTCGGGCCTTTTTCGATGTCAATAAAGCCTAAGCCTTTCCCACCGGTTTCTCTCAATATAGGGCATTTCGCATCGATTTTCAGTATTTCATCAAGGTCTATTGACCCCGCATTAGGCACGATAGATACCGTCCCCTGGTTTGAATATTCCACTCCTCCTATAGTTTCTTTCAGCGTCCACGGTTTTTCAAAAGGGATTAGGCGAGAATCCATGTATATGGGATTTTTCAAATCCGTGGCTATCTGGCTCGCCGATGCCCTGGAATCTTTTTCAATTTCCTCGTCTATATTCCTGATAAATCTTTCAAACTCTTCTTTGATGGCCACGGGCTTAAGGTCCTTTTCTGTTAACTTTATGTTTTGCCTGACTGGCCTGTATGTTTTTCCGTCAGAGAAAAGCGGCAATATTTCAATGTAGGCTTCGAGTATGGACGTGTATATCCAAGGATGCATGAAATCCATGGCTTCGCGCCCGCGCTTTGTGAAGCCTGAAGCTATGTCAAAAACATTGATGGCCATGTATTTGGTCGGGTATTTTGTAAAATCCGGGAAACGGTCCCTGTCAACTACAATAGAATAAACACCATCATCTGTTTTGCAGACAAGCAGGCAGCCGCCATTTTTTCCAGATACTTCCAAATTCTCTTCAAAATCCTCCCTGAGATCGACTTTTCCTTTATATCCAGAATCAATTAACCATCTGAGAAGCTCGGTGCTCTTGACACTCCTTTCCCTGGCTTTTTGGCTATCTGGTTCTATGCCAGAGGGCTCGCCAAATTTTATTGTTCTGTTTGCGATATCAAATTCCACACCATCTCTGTACATCAAAGGCATGAAGAAACTAAATCCGCAACTTTTTTAAAGCCTTTCTAGCTCATGAAATGACATTTCCCCCTTTTCATTCTGATGAGATTATGTTGCGGAACAATTAAGTAATTGGCGCACATCGGGAAGTAATCTTCGCACCAGATTCTTTCAAAGTCTTTTGAAATATAGCTATCATGCTCTGTGTCAATGGGGCATATTTCTCCAGTTGTCCCTGAAAAATATTCTTTCATGCTACTGCAGCGATATAAGGATTTTCCAATTCTTTCTGCGTATGGACACGGCAAGTCAACTTTTTTAATAGCAATTATTTCATCAATAGCCATGAATCAGCATGATTTTTAAAATTTTATAAAATCATTCTTTCTCCCACAAGAGCAGGCTTTCTTTCATTTCGCCAACGCGGTGGCGAGACGGAGTTGTGGCAATGCGCTTTGACATTATCACAACCTCGTTGACCTTGAAGCCTGCTCGCTGGGCAAGCTCGCAGAGAATTTCAGAAGAATTCACAACCTGCTCGCCAACCAAGCCGTCGCCCACAACAAGAGCAACTCTCGAGCCAGGCTTGCATACGCGGAAAAGCTCTTCTATGGCCAGATTCATGTCGTGAAAGTATGGCTTTGCTGCAACAGGAAGATTCGGCAGCAGCGAATCTATGCCAGAAAAATCCCTGCCCTCCAGCTTGGATTCATCATAACCCACAAAGCTCCTGATTCCTGGCTTTTCTTCTCTTGGAAGGAAGAGCTCCTCTTCTATCCTGTATATGTTCGTGTACTCTATCTTGTTCAGGTAGGGCGGCGATGTTATGACAGAATCAATGCTCGAATCTTCAAGCCTGAGCTGGCGTGCATCGCCATAATCTATTTCAGTTCTGCATTGCTCTGATTTGAAATTTTCAATGTCTTTTATCATATGAAGCAGAGTCCGCTTGAGCATTATCCTGAGAGGAGCCACGTGGCGCTTCTCGAACTTAATCACAGCCCCGTCTTTCATGGCGAAGCTGCATTTCATTGTGCTATTCATCAGCGCCAGCATCAGGAAATCACGCATGCGCGCATCTTCAATCGGCAAAATCCTGTCGCGGAAAAAAACCGCGTCCTGAAGGGCGTATGGTGAAAAGAATTTCTGAGTGAAGCCTGAAACTCTGTTGGGAATGTTTGAAGGCTTTTCAAACTTGAGCTTCAGCAAAGACTTGGCAGCTATTTTCAACTCTTCGATATCATAGTCGGCTGTCTTGACCCTGGAAACAAAAACAGAAATCGGCAGCACGTCAAAGCCAAAAGAGCTTATCCCAAGCTGCTTGCACGCTAGGCAAGTTGTTCCAGAGCCGCAGAACGGATCAAGCAAAACAGCGCCTGGCTGCATGCTGAATTCCTGGATTATTCGCCACACAAAATCCCTGGCAAAGCCCTCCTTGTAATAGAACCAGTCATAGACAGGAAGGTTCTTGTTGGGAACGAAAGTGGCCAGGCTGCCGAGTTCTGGCTTTTCTCTGATTTTGAAAGTCATGAATACCAATTTATAATCTCGATAATAAATGATAAATATGGTAGCAGACCTTCTTTTTCCAATACTTGGCTTTGCGATTGGATTAGCAATCATTGTAAAGGCCAGCGACATAGCTGTTGACCTGGCAGTTGATTTCTCAAGAATCACGGGAATGTCGCGCATTGCAATAGGCATGGTGATACTTGCTTCCATGACCTCGCTGCCGGAGTTTGCAATCGCAATATCCTCGACCGTAGCAGGCGCGAACAGCATAATGTTCGGAAACCTTCTTGGAGCCAGCATAACAGACCTGCTATTTGTCATGGGCGCAGGGGCGGTGTTTTTTGGCATTAGAATAAGCGCAAAAGATTCCAGGAAAGCTGAGCAGATAATGCTCGCTACAGTTCTGATCCTTCTATACGGTTTTATATATGGCTATAATATTATTTTCGGCTCGCTGTGCATTCTGGCATTCTGGTTCTTTTTCCAGGGGCTGCTGTCTTCAAAGTATCATGGCCACCCCAGTCATTGGAAAAATGTTTCAGCTGGTTTAAAGGTTATGGCAAAGCTCGTGGCTGCCATTGCTGTCATATTGGTTGCAGCAGCGATAGTCGTAATTTCCACGCAGCAGATTTCTGAAGCAGCTGGGATAATTAATACGGTTATGGGCGCCACGTTGATATCACTGGCAACCACACTGCCTGAGCTGGCTGTCACGCTGTCCTCAGGCCGCAAAAATGAGTTTGACCTCATGCTTGGAAACATTTTCGGCTCATGCTTTGTTAACATAGCGCTGATAATGGGAATAGCAACTGTGATAGCTCCTGTTATGCTTAATGCAGCTGAGCTGGCAGTGCTTCTCTGCCTGTTCGCATCTTATATCGCTGCCCTGTTTTTCATAAGGATGAAAAAACCCGGCAGAATTCACGGCGTTATGCTTCTATGCCTTTACGCTGCTTACATAATTATTATGTCTGGCGTGGCTTAGATTGGGGCGAAGAAAACGGAATGGCTTCGCAGAGAGTATGCCGCCGCATGAAATGCGGATTTCAAAGCAGCAAACTCATCTGGCTGTTTGACCTGAATTTTTTTGAACTTCTCTTGCTCCGATTCAGTCTTCTATTCTTGGCGCTAGAATGAATGTCATGCAGGCTTTTTCAGGGAAGTCAAAGCGAAGCTTCATGGGGTAGTTGGAATCAAAAGACAGCATAACATTGTCTGATATCTTCTTCGCCTTTATCATCTTCTTCAGATAATCAAGGGAGTATCTCGCTCTCGCAGGCTTTTCTGCTGCTATTTTAATATTTTCGGCGCTCTCAAGGCGGGTTTCTGTTGAAGAAGAATCGTTTCTTGCAGTAATCAGCATCTTTTCGCTGTCAACCTCAAAAACCATTGAGTCGCTTACCAAATCAGCATCATCAATGCTGTCTCCGAGGGTATCGGGGCTCAGCTCAATGCTTACAGGGAAAGACAGCTTGTCTATTCCAGCTGGCACGTCCTCTCTCATTTCTATCAGAGGAATGGTGAAATGCCTTCTCAATCCGTTTATGAAAGTGATGTCCAGCGTGTTTTCACTCAGCTTCATCCTCATCTTCTCATTGCCTTTTGACCTTCTCAGCACCTGAAGCAGGTTGCTGAGGTTGATGCCGATGCTCCTGTCAGACTCGTAATTGTATTCTGAGAAATTTGAAGAAGAGAACCTGAAATCCACGACAGCAACCACAGCGCGGTCGCTGGCAAGCAGCTCGATTCCATCTTTCCTGACTTTGAACTCGCCTTCGTCTATAAGTTCTGATATTGTCGCTATCGAATCCCGAAGCAGGCTTATGTCGTCAAGGGTTGCGCTGAACATATCAATCATTTATTATAATTATCTCATTAGTTAGGTTTTTTAAGCATAATTTTCCTGTAAAGTTCTGTGTCAAGGCTCCTCATGTCCTGGATGAAGTCGCCTTTTATCTCAAAACCCTCCGGGTTTGGCATAACAAATCCAAAAAGTCTTACTATAACATTCATGCTCAGGTTTTTTAATGCATCCTCATTCTGGAAATATGCATTGACGCTTCCTGAGCCGTCATCAATAACGATATTTTTCTGGCCCATGTCAATAACCCTGCCTAAAATACATACCCCGATGTCTGTTTCGGGGTTTATTTCAGAAATATTCTTCACAGCAAAAGCTTGGCGCTTGAATTCCATGGTTAATGATTCAGCAATAATCTTTTAAAATGGAAAAGAGGCAGAGAAAGAATGGGCTTCGTTCAACAACAAAAATTGCATAAAGCCCTGCTGTTTGGCTTGTTCCAAAATCGTCAAACCATTTTCGCTTTTATTATTTTCACTTCTTTTAGCGGGCGGTCTTCGGAATCTGCCTTCATATTTGATATTTCGTCAACAATATCCATGCCTTTCACGACTTTGCCAAAAACTGGATGCTTTGAGTCCAGATAATTATTATTCACCACATTGATGAAGAACTGGCTGCCGCCTGTGTTCGGGCCTGCATTGGCCATTGATATGGTGCCGCGGTCATTGCGATTATGGTCAGTGAACTCGTCCTTTATGACATAACCTGGACCGCCCATTCCCGTGCCTTCGGGATCACCGCCCTGAATCATAAAGTCATAAAGTCTTTTATCACCCGGTGAAAGACCGTCCCGTCATAAAATCCTTTTTTCACGAGGCTCTCAAAATTTCCTGCTGTAACTGGCATGTCGCCTGCCAGTTCTATTGTTATATTGCCCTCAGTTGTTTCCAATAAAACCTGCTTCGGTTTCATCGCCATGAAATATGCGCCTGCTGCTATTATTATCAATGCTACTATGGCTGCGGCAATCATCAAGGTTCTCTGCCTGACAACTATCGTAACCATAGGTATTTGATTTTGTACTTAATCTTAAATAATAATGGGTCCAGGGAGATTTGAACTCCCGTCGCTAGCTCCCTAAGCTAGAATTCTAACCAAGTTATACCATGGACCCGGCAGAATTAATTATCCTTTCCTGATATTTTTAAAACAGATTTCAGTGCAGACGGAAGCTCAAAGATACCGAACTCTTCATTGATATGCCCCATTTGGTGTTCTATTATCAGCTCCGCTCCTAATTTTTCCCTAAAGAGTTTGCCTTGTTCCAAAGAAACATACTTATCATTATCAGAATTTATGGCAACGAATTTGCTGCAATGTTTTTTTATTTCATTCCAGTCTATTTTCTTGCCAAAGAATTTGTCCACATGCTCATGGTCGATAATGTCAATAAAACCAGCCACAAAGACAGCGCCACCGATTTTCTCGCCAGCTTTCAGGGTTTCCAGGTATTTTAGTATTGTGATGCATCCTGCGCTATGCCCAACAAGGAAAGTCTCTTCACCAGGCTTGCCAATAATTTTTGCAAGATGGGATATTATATCTTTCATGTTATTAGCAGTCTTGAAATTAATTCTAGGAATAAGAACTTCAAAGCCCCTCTTCTCAAGCTCTTTTCTGATCCAAGGATACCAGCCATGATAAGGGACATCGCCCCATCCGTGAATTATGATGGCTCTCATGTTAACACATCATTCAAAACTTCTCAGCATCTTCTACGAGCATGTCGGGAATGCCGCATTCAAGAATTCTGAACTTCAGCCTGCATTTCCTGCAAAGCAGGGCTGATTCTTTATTCTTATAATCCAGCCTGCCTTTGCACTTGGGGCACACGAGAAGCTCAAGGACTTTCCTCTTGATCATTAAATCACCCTGTCAATGAAAACTTTTCCGTCAAATTTCGCTATGGCAATGAGCTTTTCCTGGAACATTAATGCTATGAACTCACCTTGCTTTATGCCCATTATTTTGTTTGAAAAAGCAGCTTCCTCCAGGGGCTTTCCAAGCCTGGCGCTTTCAACAGAATCTCTTCTCAGGAAGAGCTTCTTGAGGTGGCTCACTCCTTTCTCAATGGGAAGAATGCTCCTTTCCATCTCATTTTCAGATGCTTCTTCAAATTCGCCCATTTCATGGGACTGCTCAATCCTGAAATCGCCGACAGCTGTCCTGCGGAGCTCTATTAGATGCGCCCCCTGATAGATGGAGCCCATGTCAGATGCAATCTTTCTTATATAAGTGCCGGACTGGCAACGGATTTTTAATTCCACGTCCCTGCTGCCTTTTGACACAATTTCAATCAGGTAAACATTTCGTTGCCTGGGCTTTCGGGCAACAGCGCTCCTCACAGGAGGTGTCTGGGTGATCTCGCCTGTGAATTTTTTTACCACAGAATCAAGCTCATTCTGGGAAATTTCATCATGAAAGTGTATTTTGGCTATGTATTCCTTGTCCATGCCCTGCAATGCAGGCATGATTTTTGTCGCGTTGCCCAGGCATATCAGCAAAACGCCTGTGGCATTTGGGTCAAGGGTTCCAGAATTGCCTGCTTTGCTTGCTCCAACAAGGCGCTTAAGCCTGATGCATGCTTCACGGCTGGTAATGTCCTTTGGCTTGTCCAGGATTATTATTCCATCGCGCGTCATTACTATATATTTGTTTTGCAGTTTTAAGAAATAGTGGAGCATGTGAAGAATGAAGGCTCGTTTGAGTTTAAAAAACTTAAATTAAATTAACTATAATGGACCCTAAAAAATTTCTATGGGTTTTGTGCATATTGTCGGTTATTGCGCCGGCAATAGCACTTGGAGCAACAACAATAAGGCCAGATTCAAAAGGATATTACGCAAACTGGTCAGCACAAGGATGCACAGTTGCAAACGGATGGCAATGCGTTGACGAGGCAACAGTAAACATCTCTGACAGGGTATACAAGAACACAAACTCTGTAAAGGAAACATTTGGCTTCCAGAACACAAGCCTGACAACAGAAACCATAAACAGCGTTAAACTTTACTATTACGCATACAGGTATGGAAGCTCTAAATACAGAATGCAGCCTCTCATAAGGTCAGGAGCAACAGACTACTCTGGAAATGTTTTCAACCTGACAGCGAGCTATGCCTATTACAGCCAGGCTTACGCCACAAATCCTGCAACAGGCTCTGCCTGGACTGTTTCAGAAGTTAACGCATTAGAGGCAGGCATGAGCACTTACAGCTCCAACGGAGGAGCATATGTAGCCCAAGTCTATGCAGTAGTTGACTACAATCCCCTGCCAGACCTGGTGATAAGCAACCTGAGCTTTTCAAAGAGCTCTGCTTATGAAGGCGAAACCGTGACAGTTTATGTCACCACCAAGAACAACGGGCCCGGAAATGCGGGAGCATCAACCACAAGAGTTGATTATAGCAACTTGAGCCAGGAGTTCGGGGTTTCTGCATTGAATAATGGCTCAGCACAGCAGGATTACTTCAACT
>CAZBKL010000019.1:0-12576 GCA_964492465.1 uncultured archaeon | reverse complement strand
CTGTGCCTGGAATGCTTACTGCGCGGTGTGCATAGTCAACATATACGGCTCGCAGAAAAACATGATACCTAAAATGCCCATGGATCAGTTTTGCAAAATAAGAGGAGAGCAAGTAAGGTGCGTATTTGAGAAGCTAATATTCTCAAAGGATAGGAGTATTTTGCTGGAATACCCCTGGAACTTCAGAAACACGTGAATGGGATGATCGTTTCTTAGATTTCAATGAAATGCTATTAAATAGGCATCATGTTTTATAACCTTCTTATGATAATTATCAAAATAGGTGAACATCTGGATGGCATTATCATATTTTTTTAATGACAGGAAAGACGATGCATATGTCATAAACAAGCATAATTTTCACAAGTTTGATGAAAACAATATCCTTGTGACCCTTGATCATGGGCCATGGGTTCTTCTAGGCAAAGGGGAGTTTGACCTGCTCAGGTTTCATAGGGTGGAGAATGACCCGAACCTTTTTTCATTGCTGCTTGAAAAAGGCGTAATAGTCACAGAAAAGAATTTCAACGAGGTTGCAGGAGAATGCAGGATAAAGTATGGCCATATCATGAGAGGAATAGGCTTGCATATAATCGCAGTGACCACCAGATGCAACCAGAATTGCATATATTGTTACACGAAATCAAGCTCCGAGGAGAGAAATTGCGACATGGATGAAGAAGCGGCAAGAGCGGTGGTAGATTTCATATTTCAGTCCCCATCGAAGGACATATTAATAGATTTCCAGGGAGGAGAGCCTCTTATGAATTTTGAGATAATAAAATTCATAGTTGACTACACGAAGAAAAAGAATAATTCTTACGAGCCAGATGACAGGGGGGAATATCATGGCATCAAAAAAATATCATTTAGCCTCATTACAAACATGGCATTCATGAATGAAGAAAAGGCTGATTATATAATTAATAATAAAATAAGGTTGCGCACATCTCTTGACGGGCCAAAAGAACTTCATGACAAGAATAGGCCTCGCATCAATGGCAGCAGCTCTTATGACGATATTATCAGATGGACAGATTTTTTCATAGAAAGAAAGAAGTACAGGTTTTTTGAAGGTGCCTTACCGACAATAACCGAATTTTCATTGAAGTACCCTGAAGAGATTGTTGATGAATATATATCACGCGGATTTAATAGCATGGCAGCTAGACCCATGTCCGTGGCTGGCATGGCTAAGGAAAGATGGAACAATATAGGATACGATTCGGAAGAATTTCTGGAATTCTGGAAAAAATATTTTGAATATGTCATGGAAATTAACAGGAAAGGCAAATTCTTCTTCGATGAGGATGCCATGATGATAATTAAAAAAGCTACCAAATCATCGATTTGCAGGAATTCATGCTTCAACAAGCCCTGTGGCATAGGGACGATACAATGCGCGTATTCTTATAATGGTGATATATACACATGCGATGCCGCAAGGGCGAATAAAATGTTCAAAATAGGCAATGTGAAAGAGGACACCTACCAGAAGGTATTTACCTCAAAGGCTGTTGCGGACATGATAGGCCTGAGCTCATGCACTGCAACACTCTGTGACAGCTGTGCCTGGAATGCTTACTGCGCGGTGTGCATAGTCAACATATACGGCTCGCAGGGAAATTTGGTGCCGAAACTTTCTATGGACTTTCTTTGCAAAGTCCGTGGAGAGCAAGTTAGATATATATTCAAAAAGATGCTTTTTTCAAATGACAGGGACTTGCTGATGAAATGACAGTCACTGTGATTTTTAGGATTTCCCTATATATTTCAGTCTTAAAGAACAGCTATATTCTCTGTGGCTATGATACGCTCCATGATGTACTACGATCCTGAAGGGTCGCTGCTATGCCCTGATGCATAGCCGCCACAACTGCCGTGGCAGCTGTTATGACTTGAATGGCAGCTGGTATGGCAGGAGGAATGGGCTGAGCTGTGTGCGCCAGCTTCCTTGTTTGGCTGCACAAAGCTTATGTCAGCAGAGCTTGCATGCGCAGCAGAAGCAACAGCAGCCCCCCCAAGAATAGCCCCGAGGCAGAGCACAGACTGCTCTGTCACTTCGCCGCTCTCATCCAGCAAGAAAGAAGAAAGTGATTTTTTTATCTCACCGAAAAAGGACATAATTAGTAATATGCTTAATATCATAAAAAGCTTAATGCCATGGCAAAAACCGAGAAATATGTTATGAGGCAGCCTAGAAGTATAAGCGGCGCAAAGGGCATTTTGTCAGACACCTTTATGGTGTTAAAGCCAATATTCCCTTCTTTTTCAAGGCTTGATAATTTTTTCATGTCTTCTTTTGTAAGCCCTGAGGAAGATGATGCAAACAAATCTTCACTCCTGTTTTTTTGCATCATAGAAGAGAGTATGCTTATGTAGTTCTTGTCGAGTTTCCTGTATTTTTTCCCATCTCTGACCACCATTTCAGCCAGCGCCATCCCTTCTTTCATGTCCTTTATACTAATTTCTTTTGTGAATGCATGCTTTCCGAGGTCGCTGAAAACTATCAGGAAGATAAAAAATATTAATGTGAAGCTGGCTATGTTTATCAATGTTTCTATTCCTAAAATTCCCATGAAGTGCATTGCAATCGCTGATAATATGGCTATTGAAAGGAAGAAATTGTTCCCGACAGAAGTCACCTTCCCTGTAATGAAAAGTATTGCAAATATCACCAGCGACCATGTGAATATGTCAAGGCTTATGCCTATTGCTGATGACAGCACGCCTCCGAGAAGGTAGAGGGATGAAAACCTCAGGGCAAATTCTGCAATGACTTTCATGTCCATAACCTTCTTTAATGATCCCATTTTCTGCTTCCTGCTTGTCTTCAGAAGCATTATTACGACAAGCGCTACAAGTATGGGGATAAAGGAATCCCTTATGAGCGCTATTCCAGGGAAAATAAGACCTGTGCCGTATGCCGTGACAGGAATTATTGACGAAAATCCTATGAAAAGTTTTGCATCGCCGGCAGACCAAAGCCTCGCCCACCAGAGAACCATGGCAGCGAGAATGGAAAATGCCATGTTTGAAGCTGTCTGGAAAGGCAATAAAAAAGCGCTTTTTGTTATGAATATATTTATTGCAAGCCCGGTTATTATCATCAGAATTACACAGGCATTCCTTATTTTTCCATGTCTGATGTCATCATACGAAGCCCATGCTCCGAATACGAGAATTGATGTCAGGACTGGGTCGATTGGCAGCATTTCAGATCACATATCCCCCTCCTTCTCCAAATGCAGGAAGAGCATTTTTCATTAATATTATCTTTCTTGGTTATTTCAATATATTCCAGTGCCTGCTTTTTTGTAATATAATGCATAATCTCGCTGGTAAGAGATTCATCAAATGCTTTGCAAAGCTTTCCATTTGAAAAGAATTCATGGCACTCTGTGCAGGAGCGCGGGATTCCGAGTTTTCTTATTTCACCCATATTGCCGATTCCTGACATGCACCTTGGGAGCGGAATGGATACTCGAATATCGGGGTTGAGTTTTTTGATGGCCGCGATATTTTTTATAATTTTTCCCCCGGATTCCGGGTTCATATCGCTTTTGGCAATTTTCAGGATAAGCATGGCATTGCCTGCTTTACTTAGCCTCTCTTTTGCAGCTTCCATTTCTGATGCGCTGATTTCAATACGCTTTCCAACATATTCCTCAGGCTCTTTCAGGGGAGCTGAATTTTCCGATGAGATCGAGAACAGCTTTTCAGATGTTCTGAACTCCTTGCTTTCGGGCTGTGCAGGGAAAGAGTTCTTTTTGGGCATCTCCTTGAATAAATGCCAGCAATTTGGGTCGGGGGCAAAAGGGTTGTTGAAATAGACGCTGCTCATGCACTTGGCAGGGCCGCCGCATTTTTCATAATATGAGCAGGATTTGCATTTTTCGTTTATATTGTTCCCGTTTCTAAGCTTCCATAAAAAAGGCAATCTATAAAATATCTCGAATAGGCTACTGCTTTTCAGATTTCCGACAACTTCCGGAAGCCTACGGCATGGAAGAACAGAACCTTCATGGAGTATTGTCAGGGAATTGAATCCTGATGAACAGCTTCTCGTGCATCCTCGGAATTTTATTCCTTCTGTTTCCCATAATTCTGTGCTGCATCCTGGAATGATTCTGAAATTATAGCTCAGTGATTCATAATGCCGGTTTGCCTTTTCCATCATCTTCAGCATTTCCCTGTACTCCAGGGGGCTTAGCATAAGGCTTTCCATTTCGCCCCCTGTTCCTATTGGTATTAGCCTAGAGACACCGAAACAATCTGCGCCTGCTTTCCTGCATTCTTCTGCCGCATCTAAAATGTCTTTTATATTAGCCCTAGAAACTGTCAGGGAAGCAGCGGGGTGTAGGCCGAAATTGCTGAGAATCTCAAATGCTTTCATGATATTTTTGTATGTACCCTGCCCCCGTATAGCGTCGTTTGTTTCTTCGAGCCCTTCTATAGAAACCTGGACAGACTCTATTTTCAGCTCTTTAATTCTAGAAGCAACTGAATCTGTTATTGTTGTGCCGTTGCTCATGAGATTTAGCCTGAAGATATTAGAGTAATCCTGGCACTTTTCAAGAATCTCGAAGAAATCCTTCCTGAGAAGGGGTTCCCCTCCTGTCCATGAGATGCGATTATTCGCCTTGGCAATGCCCCACGCTTCGCTAAGCTCTGCGTAGCTTTCCAGAATTGAAAAGATATCTTCCTTTGAAAGCTCATTGGCAGGATTTTCATTCCTGTAGCAGTGTTTGCACCTAAGGTTGCATAAATCAGTCACGTGCCACTGGAGGTGAAAAGTTCTCGGCACAGGCAGGTATTTTATATTCATGGCATCAACTCTGTCGATGATTAATATTTTCAAGCACACTTTCTGTTGACATTATTTTTTCACCCTTTACAGGTAAGAGTTCGCCGAACCCCATTTTTTCAGGGTACTCTTTCCAGAGGCCTTCACAAACAGGGTCATATTTGCACTCTTTGCATTGCGGGCCCTTGATTTTACCGTATTTTATTTTGGTTTCGTTAAAATTAGGATCGAATCTTCCTATTTCACGGAGCTCGGTTGGCGGCATGTTGAATTCCACTATGTTTTTTTCATGGCCAGGCAGCAGGCAGGGCGGTATTGCCTCAATATGGATTATGGTATTTTTGCTTTCTGCTATCCTGATGCCATTTTCAATGAAAGGCAGTACATCGGATATTTTGGGAACAACTTTGTCATAGTATTTATAAGCATTTCCCATCGGATGGACAAAATCATACTGGAGCTGCCCGACACCGAGGCTTATGAGAAAATCTGCTATTTCAGGAAGGAATTTGTAATTATATCTAGTCACAACTACGATCCCATTGACTATTACACCAGGCCTGAATTTGGACACATTTCTTATTCCCTCAACTGTCTGGTCAAATGAGCCTTTGACTCTTGTTATGGAATCATGTATTTCAGCAATATGGGCATGAAGCGCTATTGCAAATTCATTCACACCAGCTTCAATGGTTTTTCTTGTGAATTCCCTGTCACAGAACATCCTACCGTTTGTCTGGAGCTGGATTAAATTAAAGCCCATGCTTTTCGCATATCTCACCAATTCTAGGAAATCTGGTCTTATGGTCGGCTCCCCGCCAGTTATCACAACCTCATCTGCGCCCGCTTTTCTGGACTCTTCGAGCTCTTTCTTGTATTTGCCGGTCGTCCAGTCGGGCGCCCCTCTTTTGTTCCCGACAACGCAATGAACGCAGTTGTTGTTGCAGGAGTAGCCGGTCTTTATGTCAGCTCTTTGGGGCATTATGATAATCTCGCAAGAAGGATATTAAAACCCGCCTTCAGACATATTTAATCAGGCTCTTTCATATATTTTTCAATGGAGGCCAAAAAGTTCGCTATTGAGCAGCTTAAGAGGGGCAAGAAGCCTTCTGAAGTGAAATATGAAATAGCAGAAAGGGGGATTTCCTACAGGGAAGCTGACATGATAGTCAGCGAAGCTGTCAGCGAGATGAGGCCGAAGACAAAGCCTGCCAGGAAACAGCAGAGCCAGGGCTCAGAGATGACTGGAAAACTTGCTTTTGTCATTCTGGTTGTGGTTTTTATTATAGCAACATCTTTCATTCTCTACACTTTGATTTCCAATCCCAGTCAGCAGACTGGCAAAGGGAACATGGGAAGCCCCGACCTGAATCCTCCTGTTATTTTTTCAGTTGATTCAAAAGAGGCTTCTGGAAACCAAACAATTTCAGTCAGGTTCACCCTATCCAGGAAAGCGGACAGCGCAGGCAAAGACACAGACTATATTTATGTGTTCACAGACCTGGATAATTCCAGCTTCTCTGCCGAAGCAGACAATGTCATGCACCCTTCTGAACGCACATACATATTTGACGTGGCAGGCACAAACAGGGTTGGCTTTAATTTAACTGGTATATACAACGGAGATCCGGGGCTTTCCTCTGGCGGCAAGCCCATGGTTTTCAGCGAATATCACGTGATTGTCCTGGAATCCCTGAAATTCAGGGATTACAATGTTTTCGGCTGGACTTGAGATAATGCCCGGATTTATTAAATATGTACTATAAAATATATGTTTCGTTCCTGAAAAGGCATAATCCAAATCTTTATATACTACTTCAAAGTAACATAAATAAGGCTAACAGCCTTAAAATTACGCATGAATTATATTAAAGTGGTGAATATGACAGAAGCAGCAGCCAGAAGCAGGACCGGAGGGGTTACGGACGTTATTGAATTTCCAGCTAGTTATATAAATCCCACGGACATAGGAACAGAAGCTCCTGCTAATGAAGATGTCAACCCCCATACGCCAAGTGGGCATGATATTTACCTGCCAAAAATGAGAAAGCCGCAATCTTTTACATGGATGTATGACAGCAAGGAATCGGTAAGAAATTACAAGGCTCTTATTCGGAACTCTGGTGCAGTTCTTGAAATGGCTGACGAGGCGCTTTCTAACTATGTGCCTTTTCTGCTGCCTGCTAGTTCGCCCTATGACGGCATCATATTGGAATGGGAAGCTATCGATCATGACGATAAAAAATACCCGCTCGCACTCAAAGAAGTAGCTGAGGTTATAAATAAAAGAGGGGGGAAATGCCGTGAAGACGACCTTGTAAACATAGTTGCCGCAAGAATTACACCTGGCTTTATGGATTTTGCAAAGAAAAAAGGACTAGACATAGAAAAAAATCCGGAATTGATAGGGGACCTGGCATGCGAAGCCCTGGATGCTGATGTTTATGATGAAGACGGCTATCCAACAAGCACCACCCTCGGGCATGCATTTTACGACATTTATCCCTTTGCCCAAAGCGCTGCTGAAGCTGTCCATGGAGGAAGACCAGTTGCCCATGGCAACGGAGAAATAGTCAAACAAACAGGATTGAAAACAACCCCTCTTGTAGCAGCAGGCCTGATAATAGGTGGCGCAATTGCTGTTGCAGGCACTGCCTACGCTTATTTCCATTTTCCCAGCAACGCCAACTCAGGCGGGCAGGGCGGAGGCGATTCTTCTATAAGCGATTACAGCACCTGCGCAGCAAAATACGGGGATCTTTGTGGTACAGACCTCGATGGTGATTATGTTGCATTTTGGATTGAAAAGATGAAGGGAACAGACCCGTACAACAAGTTCAGCTTCGGGCAGACAGAAATAGGGGATTTTGTCAGGATATTTGCCTATCCTGAATATCTCAATTCCAACAACGCTGACAAGGATGTTGCTTTCCTGAACCAAATTTCCACTGCTGTGCCGAAGAATTATAATCCCCGTATAGGTGGCATGAAAATAATTGAAACCAGCAATAACGACGAATTCGTGCCCTCATATATAGAAATAGCTGTCACTGACCCAAAAATCAAATACATGGCAGAAAAGAAAGATTTCGTTATGCCATCTGCAAGTAATCATGGAAAGATATTTGTAGACGGAAGCCTTATTTCTAACGGAAAAATTGAAAAGAACATGAAGGCTCCTACATATTTTTTTGCTGTTGACAGGTCCGGTCTTTGTACAGACGTTTCTGCAGCAACCGCATCTATTCTTGATGTATTGGGATACGATTACAGAGTTGTGAATCTTAGGAGAACAGACGGTGATACTTCCAGCGGCTTCCTGGGCCATTCGGTAGTCGAAACTGTGCTGGATGGCAATGAATATGTGATGAGCTGGAATGATATTGTTAAGAAGTCTGAATATTACAGAGAGAATCCACAATACTCATTTGATAAAATCATATATCAGAGAGGCGATCATTCATGGCAGCCAATTTAATTATCGCCAAAGTATGCATTTTCGTGCAAAATCATCTTTTTTATTAACCGAGGACATAATTATATTCAATGAGTGGGCGTAAAACAGTATTGATTTTGTCTTTTGCGATATTCTTCCTATCAATGGCTACCGGTGCCTACGCGGGCTGCGCACTCGGCAGCTGCAACATGTATTGCATAATAGATGCGCTTACTTATTCCACTTGCATAGCCAGGCATGGATATATAATAGGAGAATGGTTGGGAGATCCTGCATGCATTATCGGCCTTGGACAATTTACTGGAGATTGCTATTCTGACGCTGATTGCTGTTCTAACCAGGTTTGCTCCAATTGGCATGGTATTTTCCCTAATGCAGCGTGCCTTCCCAATATTTTTGCAAGACCATGTTTACCCAAGGATTGTCATAAATCTGGCGATATGTGCACACGAGCTGAAAATCATAAATGTGTGAATATTCCAAAGCCAGCAGGGGGCAATATGAAATGCTGTGAAAAGCCCTGTTGGGATTTAGACCGATGCGGAAGTATTGCTACTGATACATGCCAGGAGTATATTGATGTCAGCAGCGATAATAATAATTGCGGGGATTGTGGAATAAAATGTCCATCACCAGGTACACCGAACCCAGGGCTTTATGAATGTGTAAATGGTGGTTGTTATACAATAGGAGAGCCAACCACAACCTCTTCAACCACAACAACTTTGCTGCCAAAGCCGTGCAAGCAGCAGTGCATTGATGCTGGCGGGTTTGAAGAACAGGGGTTTTGCTTGCCAAGTGCGCCAAGTGGTTATGTGTGCAATAATCCGATGCAAAGGAGCTGGTGGGAGATATTACCTGCAACAGACTGCGGTTCCAACAAATGCTACTGTAATTTTCGTGAAGAATGCCCCTGCTTAAATGGGCAGTGCATCGGAACCACCACAACCACTACCATTGGGAATTGCCCTGCCTCATGCTGCGGCTCAAATGGATATATTTATTCTTCAGTCAGGACAGACGGCTATGGATTCAGCTGCGGTTCCTGTATGTATGATAGTGTTTCAGCAGGTCCGTGCATTGGAGCCTCTACTACAACAACATATATGCCGCCACCGCCCACAACCATTCCACCGCCTACACTGCCTCCGATGACAACTACTCCCAGCAGTGACATGAGAATATGGGTAATTCGCCCTGACAGCACCTTTGTTGTTAATGGAGAGTATATGACCCAATGCTCAGGCGGAGCTTCCTTGTCATGCTATTACTATTATTATGAATGCACGCAGGAGGGCAATTACACAGGCTATGTCCAGTATGTCAGCACAGGCATATTTAGCCCGACAAGGTTTCTATGGTACTGTGATAAAACTCCTCCTTTGCCGCTGGTTTACAGGTGGGCTCCTTGCACAAACCAGACAGCCATAAATGAGACAGGCTACAACAGGATGGGCTCTACTGATTATGGCGACTTCAACCTTACAGGCGGCTATGGAAATCTGGATGCAAACAACTTTGTCACGTCAGAAGACACAAGCTGGCGCGCTGAGTTCTCATCAGGAGCAAGGCAGTTTAGCCCAAGCCAGGCAGAGCTCGCATATGTTTCAAGCACCAGCAGGAATCCGCCGCCTTCTTCTGCCAGTGACGCATTTGCTATGACAGCTTTTATAAACGGCAATAATGACACGCTGCCTGTCTGCACAAAAATACCGAACTCCTGCCACATGGGCGTGTGCGGCAACTGGTATTATGATGACTTTAACATAAGCTTCAATGTCACAGACAACTATGCAATGGGATATTGCAGCCTTTATTCAAGGACATCTGTCACAGACTGGGTGCTCAGGGAGAGCATAAGCTCGTGCTCAACAGGCATCAGGAAAATCACAGTCGGCGACCTGGAATCAGACTGGTGCAATGTTGATGGCGTGAACGCCTGCCAGGTCAGGCTGGATGCAACAGACACATTTGGCAACTTTGCCTATGCAATAAGGAATTTCAGCATAATGAAAAACCTTGACGCAGGCTTTCCATTGTGCATGAATCTTAGCTTTGATAAAATAGAAAATCCTGAATATCAATACTCATTAGCTTCGATATTATGGTACAACAACGCCACATACGGCTCTTTCCGCGTAAATTCAAGCGCTTCTGACCTTGGAAGAGGAGTGCAATCAGGAATAAGCAGGGTGATATTCCCTGCCACTGTTTCTGTCGGCAACCTGGATTTGCTGCCGCCTTATGACCAGAATTATTACTGGCAGGCAAATTCAACATTCAGCGGCAGGGCTTTTATTCTTGCATATGACAACTTTGACAATTTTGGAAACTGCAGCTTCTTTGTAGTGCAGGACAACAAGGCTCCTAACACATCAGTTATACAGAATTTTCCCACCTGGATAAATTATGACGCTGTCTTTGACCTGGGCTGCGCAGACAACACAAACGGCAGCGGCTGCAACTCGACATATTTCAGCATAGCCAATGAGACAGACATCTGCTCTGCTGATGCCCAGGGCAATCACGGTGAAGTCGCCTGCCTGAACAATACATTTATCAGGAAGAAGGCGTGCTTCTACAGTATTGACAATGTGAAAAACACGGAGAATATGAAAGCGAGAGTTCTCCTTATAGACAAGGTTGCTCCCACAATAAACAGGGCAACTCCTTGCGACAACTGCACCTATGCTTACGACAAGCTGACCAACATAAATGCCTCGATATTTGACCCTGCAGGAGCAGGGTTCGGAGCCAGCGTGTCAAAGTATTCCATAATGAGGGACAGCGACGATAGCTATTGGTCAGGTTCAGGCTGGTCATCGCCCCAATATCTTACGCTTCAGCATAAGGCGGAATCTGCAGGAAAGGATGTGTCAGTGTCTGCCCAAAAATTCCCTGGACCGACAAACTGGGTTTCTGGAAAATATATTCTTTGGATGGAAACCACAGACGGGGCAGGCAATTCTTTCTTCACAATGTCCAGCTTCAACATGTCTGTTGCAAGCCTGCCGAGCATAAGGACATACATGGAAGGCGCAGGCTTCCATTATCCTGAGCCTGTTGACATTGATTATTTTGTGACATTCATAGCAAATGTTACTCATCCTGATTACCCAGTGGCTTCTGTTACCCAGGTCAGGGCATGCAACACTAGCGACTGCAGCCAGAGGGTTTATTGCGCAATGCAGACAAATTCCAGCACAGGCGGCACAATATGGCAGTGTGCTGAACACAATCTTGAGCAGTATGGCATAGGCAACCAGACTTATTTCATAAGGGCAGATGACAGCAGGGGAGCTTTTTCAGCAGCCGGGCCTTTCACTTTTGAAGTCAAGAACATAACCATAGGCTCTCTTTTGTTCGCAGCAAACACAAGCGCAGTATCTGCAAGCGCATCCAGCATAACCTACCAGGGAACAGGAGAGCTTGTGCAAAACGGCACAGGAATATGCTTCATAGAGCAGTCAAGCTGCGCCTCTGCCATACACAGCGGCAGTTTTGCACAATGCCAGATAGACAATCCTGATTACAAAAGAGGGGGAAATAACATAATATGCCAGGCAATTGATTATGACAACATAATCGGTGACAGGTTAATAACTGAAAATCTCAATGCCAGCCTAAGCAGCTTCTACCTCACCACACCCACAAACAGCCCGCCAGCCATAGGCTCAGGAAGCTACATAGGCTTCAATGTCACAATAAGAAACACAGGAGGCCTTGACTGGACAGACAATGTCTCTGTGATTGTGCGCTACTCAAAAACAGGCGCGCCTTCGCAGCAATATGTTTTCTGCAGCACACCGACCCTGCTCCCAGCTGGCCAGCAGGCTGAACTGCATTGCGAAGACAATGTTCTTACAGAGCCTGGAAGCTATGACTTCAGGGCTTATGCTGTTTACAACAGGCGGGGCGTGGGCACAGACATATCTGACCCTATAGGACCTATAACAGTTTCTGTGATCAATGTGACCATAAACATAGAATTTGTCGGCATGGAAGACGGCAACGTGCTTGGCTGCTCGCCGCAGGATTATTGCGACGCAAATTACACAAGAGGCATGCCTGCTGACTTCAAGGTACGGGCATTTTACGGCTCAAACATGTTTGATTTCGTGGAATGCTCCGGAGATTCCCTTTCGAAAAGCTACTGCAATGCTTATTTCAAAATTGACGACGGAGCTTATGAAAAGCTTGAGTGGCTTGAAACTTTCTGGGAAGAGAAGTACCCCACAAAGGGCTTCCAGTGCGAATCGCTTCATAATCTTACTGTAAAGGTTGACAGAAACGGCATAGAAGGCATAACTGA
>CAZBKL010000018.1:0-12976 GCA_964492465.1 uncultured archaeon | reverse complement strand
CTACTGAAGTGTATGTCGGTGGTGTGGTTGTTTTTTCGCATCCATTTTCAGCAGTGAACATGGATTCTAGTGAGAGATCAAGAATGCAAAGCTTTCCTGCTCCGCATCCGCAAATATTGCCAGAGCAGCTGCTTGTTAATATAAGGTTTTCACCAAGGTTTGCGAGGCTGGCTTTCACGTGCCATGTTCCTTTTGGCTCCAAGCCTGCACAATATTGTTCCTTTGCCTTTATGGAGTAGCATTGCCATCCTGCGCCTTTTGCAGCGCACGCCCCCTCCAAGGTGTCTTCATATATGGTGCCGGTTTTTATTATTGTGGTCGTTGTTCCGGCTTTGTTCAGGCAGTAGCAGTCCTCGTCGCCAGAAGGGCAGGTAGCGCTTGATATTTTAAGCGGATATTCAAGCAATTTTGTGGAAGGGTTGTACACAGGAGTACCAGTTATGCTTCTTGAGGCAGTACAGCTTCCTGTGCATCCATAACATTGTGCACATTTATCCGGTATCTCGCCCCTTTCATTTTTCTGGCAAAGTCCATACGCCTGGCACTGTACCAGGCAACTTTCCCTGCATAGCCCTGCTTTTCCAAGGCTTCCAACATACGTGTAGCCAGAAACCTTGGAATCTGAAGAAAGCTTGCAGCAGCATGACGGGTCAACAGCAGGATGATTCTTTCCGCAGTCAGTGGCAACTGGGAAACTGATGGCTGTTGTGCCGACGCCGCACTGGTATGTATTAGTGCTGCCTGGCGCCCAGCTGCCTGGTCCGAGGGTTTCGCCGCCAGTGCCTGAGCCCACAAGATTAGCGTTGACCTCCTTGTCAGAGTTGTCGCATTTCATATCGCAGCCAGTGGGGTTCCATAAATTAATATATACTGCTTTCAGGCAATAGCACTGCCTGCCAGCTCCGGGGCCGTTTTCCCTTATGTCGCCATACATGCACCCTGTGTAGCAGTTGCCGTCTACGAGATTCTTTCTGCTGCCTTCTGTTTCAGGCGCACCGCATTTTTTGACATTGAACTCATACGAGGATGTGGTTTTTGGCTTTTTTGTCACAGTGTCCATGACAATGCCTCCAATTGTATCCCTTACTTCAGTTGTTATCAGTGAGCAGCTAAGAGC
Source organism: uncultured archaeon (assembly GCA_964492465.1). Taxonomy (GTDB): domain Archaea; phylum Aenigmatarchaeota; class Aenigmatarchaeia; order GW2011-AR5; family JAHLMP01; genus CAZBKL01. The sequence continues at coordinate 11,859 of CAZBKL010000018.1, read as the reverse complement.
GTTTTTGTCGCCTGAGACAGCTACAGAAAATCCTGAATATTTTGGATCAGAACATTGGCATCCTTCATTGTCTATTTGCGTTCCAGGCGGAGGCGTTGGCCTTGTGACTGATTGAAGAACTGTTGTTGAAACTGTACCTCTGTCAGTGCATTTTCCGTTATAGCATACCTGGCTGCCCTGACATTCATCCAGAAGAGAGCGCAGAGTCTTGCACCAGCATGTTCCGGAACTGCATCCGCCATTGGAAGAGAATGTAGGAGGTGTCCTTGCAACATCGTTTCTGACTTTCATGGCATCAAAAGGGACCCAATTAAGCAATTTCTTTTCATTTGCAGAAAAGCTGGAGCAAACATATCCTTCAGCAGGCTTTGCGGAACTGCACATGTAGCTGTCATACAAATCATTGAACTGAGCAAAGCACCCTTTGGAGCATTCAGATTTGTCATCCAATGTCGGCTTTGTGATGGATATTGTTGTTGTAACAGGAACTATTGTGGTCCTGGCAACAGTTGTTGGCGGCAATGTGGTTGTGGTGATTGTACCGACACAATTGCCGTTTCCCTCGCAGTGCTGGCCAGAAGAGCAGTACACCTTATATTGGCAGTAGCAATTTGCTCCGCAATCAACAGTATTAATCCCAGAAAGAAGCGAATAACTCAAATAATATGGGTTGTTGAATCCTGTAGGGCAGGTAGGATAATTATAAGAGCCGCATTTTGAAGCATAGTACATGCTTGTATAATATTTTTTGCATTCATTGGTGCAATAATCTCTGCTGGTTTTGCATTGTTTATCCTGGCAGGTTGTTCCGGCTCCGCACATTGTTTTATGATTGCACCAGCAATTCAATCCTGATTGCGTGCCACTCATATAATCATAAGTTTCTACATAAGTGCTATCGAGCCAGGGACAGCTTTTACCACGATCATTGTTAGAAGTTCCAAGATAAAGCGAACCCCATTGCGTGCTGCATGCGGAATCGCACGTGGGCTTTTGCACAACTGGCACGCAATTCCCATTATTGCACTCCTGCCCGCTGGGGCAATAATCTCCACCAACAGCGCAATAGCATGGGTTCTTGTCTGATGTTTGTCTTCCAGGATAAGCCCACGTCACTCTCTCATTGCCGCTGCAATATGGGTTTGAGCCTGAAGTTAATGTTGTGCCTTTGAAATTTGAGTACGTGTTCCTGCATAGGTCATAGCAACTTGGCAGCAAACAGGAATCGCCTGATGATGTGGAGCCAGACGGACAGCACGCGTTATCTTTCCAGCAAGATATTCCGAGATAACAACTTTCTTTGGATTTGCAAGCAGCGCCATATCCAAAGCTACAAAGTGGACCACAACAACTTTCCCCGCAAGCAAACCCCAATGACGAGAATATGATAACCGCAGCAATTGCCAGAATGAGCAGCTTGGACTTCATCGGCACCACAGGATAAATAACTATACCCCAGCCCAAATTTAAATCTAATCAGAGCAGATTAATACTATGGACATTCAGACAAGGCTTGAGCTGGTGAGGGGCGTTGGAGAGGAGATTATCACAGAAACTGAGCTGAAAGAGCTTCTGCAGGCAAAAGACCATCCAGTAGCTTATGATGGGTTCGAACCCAGCGGTTTGGCGCACCTTCCCTTTGGGGTCTTCCGCCCGCTTCTGCTAAAAGACCTGCAAAAAGCGGGAATTCATTTCAAGCTCCTGCTCGCAGACTCATTTGCATGGATAAACAACAAGATGTCTGGCGACCAGGCAGCAATAAGGAAAGTCGGCGAGTATTTCATAGAAGTATGGAAAGCAGCTGGCGTGGAAAATGTTGAATTTGTTTGGGCAAGCGATTTCTTCTCTGACAAGGAATACTGGAAAAAAGTTATTTTAATAGCTAAGAATACTACTGTGAATCGCGCCACGCGAGCTTTGACAATAATGGGGCGCAAGGAAGGCGAGCTTGCTGAAACTGCCCAATATTTTTATCCGATGATGCAGACAGCAGACATTTTCCAGCTTAAAGCAGACATATGCCAACTGGGATTGGACCAGAGGCGCGCGAACATACTGGCACGAGAAGTCGGGCCGAAACTTGGCTGGCACAAGCCTGTAGTCGTGAGCCATCACATGCTAATGGGCTTGGAAGGCGTCAAGCAGCCAGAGGGCTATGAAGAGAATGCAAAGCTAGATAGTGAAATATCTTCAAAGATGAGCAAGAGCAAGCCAAGCACATGCATTTTTGTGCATGATTCTGATGAAGAAATCAGGAAGAAAATCAACTCTGCTTTCTGCCCAGAGAAGCAGGCTGAGGGCAATCCTGTTCTTGAATATGCCCGATATTTGATATTCAAAAAATACAGCTCAATGAAGATTGAAAGACCAAAGAAATTCGGCGGAGCAATTGAATTTGGAAGCTACCACGAGCTTGAAAAAGCTTACAGGGAAGGAAAGATTCACCCAGCAGACTTGAAATCAGGCGTTTCAGATTATCTTGGTGAAATGATTTTGCCTGTCAGGAGCCATTTTGAGAAGAACAAGAAAGCAAAAGAGCTTTACGAATTTGTGAAGAGCCAGCAGGTGACCAGGTAGATTTTTTGTGTTGTGATTTAATGCTAGACATAAAGCTTATCAGAGAGAGCCCTGACATCGTGGAGAAGAACCTCGCGAAGCGGGGTGCAGCTGACAAAATCAAGCTCCTGCATGAGCTCATAGAAACTGACAAGGAAAGGCGGATTATCATACAGGAAGTTGAAAAGCTGAAAGCCAGGAGGAATATTATCACAGGGGAGATAGCAGCTCTGAAGAAATCTGGAAAGGAAGTGGCTAAAAAGATGAGCGAAGTTAGCGAGATTCCTGAGCGCATAAGCAACCTGGATTTCAGGCTGGACGAGCTGAACCAGAAGCAGCGTGAGATGCTGATGGCGCTGCCAAATATTCTTCACGATTCTGTTCCTTTTGGCAAGGATGATAATGATAATGTTGAAGTCAAGCGCTGGGGAGTGCCGCCTGAATTTGATTTCACTTCCAGGAATCACCTAGAAATCATAGAAAGCCTGGGCTTGATTGATTCAGAGAGAGCGGCAAAGATAGCTGGCCACGGCTTTTTCTATCTTAAAGATGAGCTTGCTTTGCTTGACCGCGCAATCGCAAGCTTCTCCATAGACTTCCTGATGAATCGCGGCTACACCCTTGTGGTTCCGCCTTTTATGATGTGTAAGGCAGCTTACCAGGGAGTCACAGACATGACTTTCTTTGAAGAGCAGCTTTACAAGGCAGAGGGCGAGGATTTGTATTTCATAGCAACAGCAGAGCATCCAATTGCAGCCATGTTCAAGGACGAAACACTGAGCTCAGCAGAGCTTCCTATAAAGCTGGTTGGCTTTTCACCATGCTTCCGCAAGGAAGTGGGAGCCCACGGAAAATATACAAAAGGGCTTTTCCGCATGCACCATTTCCATAAGGCTGAGCAGTTCATATTCTGCCTGCCTGAGCAAAGCTGGCATTTGCACGAGGAGCTCCAGAAAAACGCAGAAGAGATTTACCAGGAGCTCGGCTTGCATTACCGCGTTGTCAATGTGTGCACAGGCGACATAGGCGACATAGCTGCAAAGAAATATGACATAGAGGGATGGATGGCAGACGGCAAGTTCCGTGAGCTTGGCTCAAATTCCAACTGCACTGACTACCAGGCAAGAAGGCTTAACATAAAATACCGCGAAAAAGAAGGCCAGGCGCCGGCTGGTTTTGTCCACACAATCAACAATACTGCGCTGGCGACTAGCAGGACCATGGTTGCCATCTTGGAACAATGCCAGCAGGGCGACGGCTCTGTCCTGATACCAGAAGCACTGAGAAAATACATGAACGGAATGAGAAGAATAGAAAAAAAGGTCAGATGAAAAGGCTGGGCGCATGGAGCTAGAAAAGATAGTTTTGTTTTGTGATGGTGCTGCCCGATCATTTTTCCTGCCCCCTTTCAAAGGTTGAACAGAATGGACACCGAAAAGCAATTAATTGAGGAAACCATAAAATGGAAAGCGCGCATAGAGGAGGAGCTCGCGAAAGTTGAGCCGAAAAGCGAGAAAGGCAGAGAATTCATCAGCAACATAAGCGCATATGTAAAGGATTCTGCCAGCTTCATGGAGAAAAAAGATTTTGTCCGCGCATTTGAGGCTGTGATATGGGCATGGGCAATATTTGAGACTGGCAAGCAGGCTGGGCTCATAGACTGATTAGTTTAATTAATATCAGGGTAATAACTAATTATGATAAACGAGCTTGTTATCAGGCTTTCTGACATAGGAATGAAAAATTTCCCTGAATATTTTGCTCCTCTGAAAGAGGGGATACGCTATGCCGGTCTAGGGGTGATATTTGAAGTTTATGTGGGCAGGATGATATTGATAACCCTCGCCTCTTTCATAGCTGTGTTTATTCACATGCTCGTAATGCTGACAGTATTCGGTAGATTTCCATTATGGTTCTCATTTCCCGGCTCGCTTATGATAGCGTCCATAATTTCATTCATCATACTGATAGTTTTCCACTCATACCCCTACCAGGCCATGTCAACCAAGAGGGCTTCTATAGATGCCAACATGCCTTTTGCCCTGAATCACATGACAGCTGTTGCATCCTCTGGTGTGCCGCCCGCGACAATATTCCGACTGCTGATGGGAATAAAAGAATATGGCCAGGTTTCAGAAGAATCTGGCTTGATAGTAAGGAATATGGAAACTTTCGGTATGGATATGACAACTGCCGTAAAGCAGGTTGCAAATACAACGTCATCAGACAAATTCAGGGAATTTCTTTTCTCTGTGGTATCCACAATAGAAACAGGAGGCGACCTGAAAAGGTTCCTGAAGAGCGTAACCCAGGAATCAATGTTTGAATACAAGCTGAGAAGGGAAAAATATCTTGAAACGCTCATGACATACGCAGACTTCTACACAGCAGTGCTGATAGCAGCGCCGCTTTTCTTCATATCAATACTATCTGTCATGGCAATGATAGGTGGAAATATAATGGGAATGTCAATAATAGAAGCAATGCAGCTGGGAATATACGCATTCATACCACTGCTTAACATAGTATTCTTGGCATTTGTGCATATGACCCAGCCTGCGGTGTAAAAATGAGATATCCATGCAAGAGCGATAATCTCTTTTCACACCTAATGGAAAAAGATAAGGTGTAAAAATGGCAAATCAAATGAATGTGATTGCATGATTTTCACACCTCGTGCAATACATTAGGAATGTAATGCATTCCGATGCAATGAAACAGCAAAGCTGTTTCATAAGTTTTAAGGTGTAAAAATGAAATTTGGATTTCGCGAGCTCAGCGCAGTGTGCGTTTTATTAGGGGCTGTGATGATTTATTCGGCATTTGGGGTATTTCACGATGTGCCAAATGTCTTCAGCGTCCTTATATTTCTTGGGGCAATGGTTGCCCTGGGTGTGCCGCTAACTCTGAGATACCAGAGAACAAAAGAAGTGTACATAATAGAAGCAAGGTTCCCGGAATTCCTCAGGGATGTCACATCAAACATAGAAACTGGAATGACCCTTCCGCAAGCCATCAGGACTGTTTGCAGGAATGATTACGGACCTCTCTCATCCTACGTAAGGGATATGTCAGCAAAGCTGGAATGGGGCATAAACTTTGACAAAGTTCTTGATGACATGGGAAAGAAGCTCGGCTCCATGACCATAAACAGGTCAATAAAGACTATTAATGAAACCCATAGGTCCGGCGGCTATATCGGCACAGTTCTGGAAGCAGTGGCTGAATCTCAGACCATACTTGAAAGGATAAAGAAGGAGCGCGCCACATCCATATATGCACAGATGATAAACGGCTATGTTATATTTTTCGTATTCCTTGGTGTCATGTACGGGATGAGCGAATTTCTGGTTCCTGTGTTCAGCACCCCCGGCACTGGAAGCGGCATGGGGGATGTATACAAGACCATATTCGGCAACCTTATAATAATACAGGGTCTGTTTGCCGGACTTGCCATAGGAAAAATGGCAGAAGGCTCTGTCATTTCAGGAATAAAACACTCCCTTGTAATGGTTTCGATAGGATATATTATTTTCTCAATATTGTGAGTCCCATCACCCCGAAGGGTGGTGCGTCCCTTTCGCATCAACGCCATATGCTCATCTCATACTTGAGAAGTATGAGCGTTGAGGCGAAAGTAAGAAGGCTTAAATCAGTTCGAGCATCCTTTTATTTGATTGCCATGAAACTTCCGTACATGACATCCGGCTTGGAGGGAACAGGTGGCACGCTGAAAGCCAAGCCATGCCATTTTCTTGTTGAAGAAGTCCCGCTTTACCAGCCTTGCGGTTCTGGAAATCATCTTTACATAAACATCACAAAAGAGCTGATGACAACGGAAGAGCTCGCGAGCCAGATGGCCAATCTTCTCGCAATCAGCAAGTCTGAAATTGGCTTCGCAGGAATGAAGGACAAGTATGCTGTAACAACGCAGACATTCAGCGTTCCTGCTTGCAATAGAAGTGAAGCTGAAATTCTTTCTGCTCTTCATCTGCTTAATGCAAAGATAAACTGGGCAAGGCTTCATAAAAACAAGCTGAAGACAGGGCATCTCATAGGAAACAGGTTCTCCATAATAATTTCAAGTATTGATGATGTCAGCTCTTCTTTTGAGAAAGCAAATGCCGTGGCAGAATCCATTCGCAGAATCGGCTTGCCAAACTTTTTTGGCGAGCAGAGATTCGGCGTTGAGGGCAACAATGCAGAAAAAGGATTGCAGGTGGTTAGGGGCAATCTCTCTGTAAGGGATAGGTGGCTCAGGCGATTCCTGATATCCAGCCTGCAGAGCGAGCTGTGCAACAAATACCTGGCAGAGCGGCTGAACAGGAATCTTTTCAAAATAATTCCAGGCGACATTTGCAAGAAGCACCTTACGGGAGGCTTGTTTGCTTCGGAAAATCCAGAAGAAGAGCAGAAGCGATATGAATCAGGAGAGATAAGCTTCACTGCTCCGATTTACGGTACAGAGATGTGGCATGCATCTAATGAGTCAGGAAAACTGGAAAACGAAATCCTGGAATCTTCTGGAATTTCGCTTGAAGAGCTTGGAAGAGCAGGTGTCAAAGGAACTAGGCGACTCGGCCGGTTGCTTGTGCCAGATATCAGGATAAGCGAAATTTCAGAGGGCTTGCTTGTGGAATTTTCCCTGCCCAAGGGCGCATTTGCAACGACTGTGCTCAGGGAGATAATGAAGAATGAATAATATCGAACAAGACCGCCCAAACCAATATATTGCCCTTCATCCATAGATTATCATGGCAAAAGAATCCCGCGCCAGCTTCCTGGAAGAAAGATACAAGCTTATCGAGATGTCTGAGATAAGCATTCTTACAAAAGGTTACGATGACATTTTTTCTGATTTTGACCCAAGGAACGTTTCCCAGCGCTCGCTTTCCGAGGATTTCCTCTTTGAAGCGAAGCGCGCTGCCAAGGACAAGAATTCAGGAACCATACAGCTGAGATTCATGGTTCCTCATAGAATGAGAAACCCTGAAAAAGAGATGGTCATAAAGAAGCGCCTTCATGAGCATTTCCGTCATCACTATGAATTGATAATGAGGGAGAAGCGGGATATGATAAGGAAAGGGATTGTGATGACAGCAATCGGGATTTTTCTTCTGCTTATCGCCACTTTTATCAGCCCGATGCAGGCAAAAAGCTTCCTGATGCGCCTTCTGTTCGTGGCGCTCGAGCCAACAAGCTGGTTCATAGCTTGGTACGGATTAGATAATATTTTCTCAAAATCCAGACACGGAAACCCGGACTATGATTTCTACAGGAAAATGGCAAAGTGCGAGATATTGTTTTTCTCTTACTGAGAAGGAACGGAAAATAATTTGTTGGATTGTTTAATTACCCGAACTCGCTTGTTTGGGTTTATTTTTTATTATGACAGAATACCTTATTATCTTGCTCTCTATGGGCTCAATCACATTGCGATTATCATATATTTTCATAAGAAGCTCGTTTCCGCTGCCCTGTAAAACTGATCCTGAAAAAATAAAAACTTTTGCAATAAGATTGTAAATTCTCTGGGAAATGTCAATATTGCTTGATGCATAATCAATGCTTGTCAAAAGAGGGGATCTGAAATAAAAAAGCATGCCCAAGAAACCCCCCCTTAACATATTCGGGTCGATATCCATATGAAGATAGCATAATCAATCCCGGTGTATATGTCACGGTCATTCCCGGTGCATAATCTACTGGGATATAGTCCGGGATATTTATTTCAGCATACTTTTCTATGCTTATGTTGTCAGCTTCTTTTTTCAGCGCAGAAGCATATTCATCCAGGGAGCTGTAATTCCTGAGATATTCCCCTGAGTTTATGACAGCAAGCTCTTTGTTTGCGTCTGAGAGGAATGCATATAAAATATAAGAATTGGTCAGCCCCCTGATGCCATTGAAGGAATAATTTGCCGATATGCCTACACAGTCTTCTTTCAGGCAGAAAAACGGCCCGCTGCCCAAGCTATATAAATAGTTTCTTTCCCTGGTAAGATTTGCTAAAAACTCTTCTTGATATTCCTTGATTTCATTGAATATTGTAAGATTCGAATCATACAGGCTTGAGTTATAATCAGAAAGGGATGGGCATTCATTGGCTCTTTGCCCGCAGCAAGCTGTTATGTTCTCATACTTATTGGGGCCTATAAGGCATCCGTAAGTGGCTTTTGATTTAACTATTCCGCCGTCATACAAATCGCCCATCAAAAATACCATAGCAATGGAAATGATAATGGAAATGACCAATGATATGGCAAGAGACTTTAGCAATACCTTTCTATAGTTAATTTCAGTCCTTCTCAAAACAGAAGGGATTGTCTGGAGTGAGCACAAAAACACCAGAAAAACCGGAAGAAGATAGATGTATTGCACTGCGTAAATGCTGAGTGAATAGCCGTGAAAAACAATGTATGGGAATATCAGTGCAAATATCAGGGTAGCCAAAATAGAAAATCCGAGAATATATGAATATTCCAATATTTTGGAAAAAATATCTTTGCCGAGCCTCCTGAATTTTATAAAAACAAAAAGAGATGATGAAACGAAGATTAGGATCACAACCAGCAAAAACAAGGTGATATAACCGAAATCAGGAACTCCGTATATGATAAGAGAAATGGCGAATATTGATATTATGAAAATAATGTGGTATAAATTGTCGCTAATGCCAGCCATAAATAATTATATTTCTGCTGACTTATTAATCATGAAATATAGAAATAGTTAACAATTTTTCAACTAGCCCATTTATTCTTTCTTCTTGCTAGCCTGCTGCTTCATTTTCTCGGCGTCAACAGCAATATCAACTGAGCCTGTGCCAACAGGCACGAGCTGCCCTATCATGACGTTCTCAACCAGTCCCACAAGCTTGTCTGTCTTTCCTGCGTAAGCTGCTGTGCTCAGGTGTTTTTTTGTTTCTTCAAAGTTGGCTTTTGCAAGCACGCTTGGCTTTTCTCCTGCTACGCCATACCTGCCAATTGGTTTTGGCTTTCCGTCAACGCACATCACATCTGCAACAAGCATGAGATGGCGGACATCAACATCCAGGCCCTGCTCGCCTAGCGTATTCTTGGCCTCCCTGAGTATGCAGTTCCTTGCAGCCTCTATTCCAAGAACATCATAAACCTGCTCTATGTCATCTGTGGTTGTCCTGACATCATCAATCCGCTCGTCTTCCAGCACAGCTCTCAGGTTGGAGCCTGTTGTTTTCAGCACCCAGTCTTCCTTTTCCTTTATCACAACTATGTTGTCTATGCCTACAATGCCGCCGACGCTGATGAAAAGTATCTTGTCTTTCATCTTTCTCAGCCCCTTGAGGTCTATTTTTTCAGGCTTTACTATCAGCCTTTTCTCCCTTTTGCTTGTCTCGCCGAATTTCCCAAGGATTTCCTTCAGCTTTGTTGCCTCGGATTCTCTCTCAAACTCGAACTCAAGCTGCATGTTCAGCAAATCAATTGAATGGCGCTTTATTATGTCTTTTACTTTTTTCTCCCTTATCTCCTCTGCTATTCGCTCGGCAGCAGTCTTTGCATTGTATTTTTCTTTAAGGTATATGGTCATTGATTTGTCAAAGGTCTTTCTCAAATCGAAAATTTCAATCATCCTCGGCAATCCCTGAACTATCTTGGTCAGGCCGCCTATCATGGTTGCCAAAGTGTATGAACGCATTGTCATCTGCGTTGCAGGCTCTGAAATTGACTGCGCAGCTATTATTCCCATGGCTTCTCCTGGCTCGAACTGGCTGTCTTCTATGACTTTCAGCAGCTTCTGCCTCAGGTCTTCTTTCTTTTTCTCGCTGACGCCCCTGTCCCTGCAATACTTCTCAAAATCATCCAAAATCTTTTTCGGTATCTCCATAAAATCACTCCAAAATATCCATGTTTATCTTTCCGTTGTCAGACCTGGCAGGCGATATGTTGTCCTCGCCAGGCACGAACTGGACTATGATGCTGCGGCTGTCGCGCACTGTGTGGTCAGCCTCGATTTTCAAATCCTGCAAGGCATTTATCAAGCGGCGCTCCATGTATCCGCTGTGCTTGGTCTGCAGAGACTTGTCCATTAGGTTCTCCCTTGATGAAGCTGCGTCAAAGAAAAATTCAATTGGCGAGAGCCCTCTTTTGTAGCTGTCTCTTATGAAGCCGTGCGAAGCCAGCCCCAGGTCGCCTCGCTGGAAGTGTGAGGTTGTCCGGTTAGTGAATCCTCTTGTTATGACTTCGCCTTCCAGAACTTTCTGCCCTATTATCCCTGAAACCTGCGTCACAGTCACATAGCTTCCTCGCGCCCCGCTTTTCACCATTGTCATTATGTTATTGTCCCTAATGTCAGCTTTCACGATTTCACTGCACCTGTTCACCATCTCATTTCCTGAGCGAAGCAAGGTTCTTTCCCACACATCCCTGTTGTTTATCAAGGCATCCTTGCCGAGCTTTGCCATCTCCTGGTCTGTTTCATTGATGCGGTCTTCAATGAGCTTTTCTATTCTTGATTCTGAAGCTGCTGACACATCCCCGTCGCTGATAGTAATGCTGAAGCCTTTCATGGTGAGGAACTCCAGAGACATCTTTGAGATGGAATCCAAAAACTTCCTTGCCTCGTCAGCGCCGAACTGCTTCTCTATCCTGTTGAGAAGCTTGCCCTTCCTCTCGCCAAGCGAGTTCTCATCTATAACCCCCTGCAAAAGCTTGCCTCCTTTTATTATGACATAAGAATTGTTCGGGCACTCTTCTTTCATGCACTTGGCGCAGCCCCTGCAGCTGGATGTCCTGTATTCTATATTGAGCTCTTTTGGAAGCATGAGGGAGATGATATCTTTTCCTGAAAAATCTTTTTCGCCTTCAAGCATGTCAGAGTTCTGGAGAACATAATCATAACCGAAAGCATTGAGAAGCAGCCTCAGCAAATCTTTCTTGCTTATATTTTTTTCCTTGGAAAGCAGGTAGCATCCTGTTATATGGTCGTGCTTGCATGTTATCACAGGCAGTCCATACCTGGGCGACCTGATGTTGTTCTGGACAAGCATCAATAATTCAGCTTCAGCCTGGGCTTCCTCATTCTGCGGAACGTGCAAGTTCATCTCATCGCCGTCAAAGTCCGCATTGTATGGTATTGTGGCGCAGAGGTTCAGCGTGAAAGTTCTCCATGGTATAACTCTGACCTTATGAGCCATCATGGACATCTTATGCAGCGAAGGCTGCCTGTTGAATATCACAATGTCGCCGTCTACCAGGTGCCTTTCCACAACGCAGCCTGGCACGACCTCCTGTGCTATAAGCTCGCGGTTCTCGTCTGTGACTT
>CAZBKL010000017.1:0-13311 GCA_964492465.1 uncultured archaeon | reverse complement strand
TCAAAAAACAGAACTCCTTCGATTGGATTTTCTTCAAGCAAAACGTTTCTCCTCCTCATGATGTATTTCCCAGGCGAGCCCCTTCCATTTTCAATATCATTCTCATTATACGCCCCCTTGCCACTTATTTTGAAGCTATCGCTTAGTATTGGAAAATTCTCGTTTCCTTCTTTTGTGATTATGAATCGGCCAAACTTATCGGGAAAAGAAAGCATGCCAACAAAAATAGTTTCGGACATGCCGTTTACAAAAGAGCCACCGTTGCCATAATGTGGCTTATGCCAAATGTAGTAATCCGCCATATGAACACCGACAATAACCAATAAATAGTTACCTTAAAGTAGTATATAAAGATTTCTATGCAACACTATCTAACAAAAAAAAATCAGAATCATGCAAAGCCTAGGTAACGGTCCTGGTAATTTCTCACGGGTAAACCCGCGCCATGCCCTCACCGTATCCTGCTAGCAAAGAATTCAGCACTTTTTTGTTAATGCCGCGGGTATCGGGCATGTTTGCAATAACGCTTGCCATGTCAACTGTAACATAGCGTGGCCCGCTTAAATGCTCTAAATATTCATCAATGGTGTCATATGTTTTTCCTGGCTCGCCCCTTACAGAAGTTCTTACAGAGCCTTTCTGGAGGTCTACTAAAGCAACCTCCCTGCCAACTTGCGTGTCAAGGTGGTCATAGAAAGATATGTCATCAATATCAAATTTACCCGGGATGCTTGTCTGGAGCATCTGGTTGAGTGTGACAAAATCCTGCAGGAATGCCACATTAGCTTTAAGCGTCTCTTCCGGTACTGGTGCATACATGCTGTTGAAAACATTTATTTCCACGCTGTTTTCCAGCGGCATTATATCACACCTGCATTCGCATCTTTCTTTGACATCAAGCCCGAGGCTTTTGACGTTATTCAGAAGCCTTTTACTTGCACGCTCATTGAATTTTGAATAATCTTCAGAGCGGAACTGCGGCACAAGCAATGTGCCTTTATGAAACATTGCTGTCTCAGAAGTACCATGACCGACAATGCATTCCTGAATGATGTTCCCATAGCTTACGCCAGATCCGGTGTCCAGCAAGTCAGGCTGGTTCGGCGCTTCTAGGTCCCTGAGCGTTGCCAGGAGATGCAGGCTTCCGCATGACTCAAGAATATTTGCAAACCCGCCCCCATAGCTTAAGCCGATTTCGTCATCCTGATATAGTATAATGAATTTATCAGCCCCTTCGTGAATTGCATTAAAAAGAATGTTCCGATTTTTCCCAAAACGTTCCTTGTCAAAACATTCTACATATTTTCGCGTTTCAACAGGGTCCTGGTACTCAGTAAAATCCAGCCTTTTGATGGCACTGTTTTTTGCAACAGCGGAAACTTTCCTGTGAGGTGTTACCATAGAAATACCTGCCATCAAAATCTATTTAAGCATTTCTCACTGGCAGGTTATTAAATGTTTGAGAATGTGTTTTGATTATGCGATTTGGAATTAAGGTGCGCGAAGAAAGCCTGGAAAGGGTAGCCGAGTGCGTGTATCCCAGGGGCTATGAGGCGATAACAGGCGGAAAATTCGATGCCGTTGAGATTTACATTGGCCGCAATTTCAATATAGATTTATTGGAAGACTTGAGCCTGCCATCTTACAGGACAACTGTCCATGCAGCCCACGGGGGCGAAGGTTTTGACCCAGCAAACCGCGAAAAGCACGCCGAATGCGAGGAAATCTTGGGAAATACGCTCGAAGCTGCTGATATTCTAAATTCAGAAGGTGCTGTTCTGCACCCTGGCTATGACCATGGGGCTGGCTCTCTGCAGGCAATGCTGGATTTTCTTCTTGAGCATTATGATGAGAGACTCGTATTTGAGAACTGTGCGCCAAGATTGGATGAAAATGGAAATGAAAAAGAAAGATATCTGCTCTCAACGCCTTACCAAATGGGATATTTTTTAGGAGAGCTCAGGGAAAACAGCCATAAGCCAAAGTTTGCATTTGATGTGATGCATGCAAAAGTCATGTCATATTTCAATAATATGGATTTTCTCGAGACCATTAGAGAATTCATGAAGCTAAATCCGAAATATTTGCATTTTTCATGGTCTGGTTCAGGCAAAGACGAGCACAGGACTTTGAAAGAAGCCCCTATAGACAGCCTAGGAAAAATAGCAAAAGCCATTTTGAGCCAAGGCCCTCTAGGCCAGGATACATGCGTGATTTTCGAAACAGGGTCCAAAAACAAGAATCATGACTTTTGTTCAGACAGGACAATACTGCAAAATGCTTTCGCATCTGCAAGGAAAGTTTCCTGAGAACTTTATTATGCGTTGAAAAAAAGTCTTTTTAAGCACAAAGCAGAATCATCCGCTAACTGAGTATCTCGCAGCATCCAAAATATTTTTATGCAGATGTTGCTGCACGATAATGATCATCTATTTCAATGCCCGTGATTTTTTCCCTGATTTCTTTCTCAAGCATTTTAATTCGATGTCCGGACCAAATGCCGAAACCTTTTTCATGATATGGCTGGATAATTTCAATGATATCCTTATAGATATCCATTCGATCGCTATTCCTGATAGCAATAAGCAGCTCTTCGATGCTCCTGTCCCCTGAGATATACGAATCAGTTGAGAAAGACCGTTTTGGAACTGTGCAATTCAATATATAATCCATCGCCCTGTACATGGCCAAGCTCTCAAGCATGAATTTATTTCTTGAATCATCATCCATTTTCGCAAGCGTTTTTTCAATCGATTTCCGCGCCCTCGATATTTCCGATCCATAAAAAATAGTGGAAATTATGCCCATGCCAATCAATTAGCATGGGAAGCAAAGGGATTAAAAGCGATTTGCCACGGGAATTGCATCCGCAGAAAGCAATTTAATCATTGAAGCGCAAATTATAATTATGCCAAGACGTTCAAGCAAGAAAGAATACTGTGAATGGCACGGACAAAACAGGAGGGGCAAGATAGGATTTGCTTTGTTCCTTCTGGTAGTGGGCCTTTTCTGGCTGGCAAGGGACATGGGCTACCTGGCATCATTGCCATTCTGGCCCCTGGTGCTGATATTCTTCGCAGCCATGATACTGCTCAGCAGGGAGTAATCTTGTTTCAGGGAAAGCATAGCCATTTTCTTTAGGGGTTGATATAGGAAGGTTAGGGCGGTTTGTGAATAAGGGGCGGAGGTTTAAACATTTTGGCTATTTTCGGGTTCCAGTGGAAATGCAGTTACATTTATAAGCTTTATTATGATTATTATACTGATTATATTTATTAGAAAAAGGTGATTCAATGACAGGAAATGGTGATTTGAAAAAGAGGATTCATGAGGAAATGACATCTAATCATTCAAACTCATTGGAAAAGAATTTCGATGTGGCTAAGCAATATATCAGAATAACAAAAGATGGAAAAGTTGATGTTATCATAAAAGAGAAACTGGGAGGGAAGGACAAACTACTGTTATACATGGTAGGTAAGTTATATGCAAAAGAAGCCGGGTTTTCACCTTCCGATGACGTGGGTAATAAAGAATTTATGGAAGAACTTGGAGTTGCAAAAGGATCCCTATTGCCATGGTTGAAAGAGCTTCGTGATAGTAATAAAATAAGACAAGTCAAACGAGGGAATAATGTTCACCATACCGTACCCATAGGGCTGGTTGAGAGAACTCTTTCTAATATAGAAAAAAAGTTAGGAAAATCTGCTTAGGTGATTCAGATGGAAGAAAGAATTAAAAAAATCGAAGAAAAATTGGATGAGCATGATAAAATATTACAGAATCTAATGAATCATTCTGATAAAATCAGTAAAACTAAAAACAAACAAATTAGTTGTATATCGTTGTTTGAGAACTTGAAAAAAAAAGGATTTTTTCCGAAAATAGAACCCCAAAAAACATATTGGATAAATTGGCAGAAAAGGGGTATGTTTACAAAAGAGTGGAAAGTTTAACTAGCCCCCTCCAAAAAGCTACTAAGCAAGGAACATTGAAAAGAAAGAAAAATGAAGGCAGCTGGGTTTATTATGCGGGGTGATTAAATGAATTTACAGGAAAATGTGCAATTACTTTCTCAGTGCACGGATTCATTAATTGAAGCGTTGAATACAGCCATAAAACAAAAGGGTAATAAAACTTATATCAAGAAATACGAATCAGCGAGAAATGAATTTCACAAAACTGCAAAAAGCACGGAACTTATGCTTCATAGATATGGCAAGTCGAATGAAGAGAAACGCATTTCTGATGTACTCGCATTTATATTAAATTCTAACTCGAAAAATAGTGAAATTCTTAGGTTACTCGGAGAATTTCAAAAATTCTTAATAGATTTAGATGCTGTGATATCGTCATTTAATGCTCCATCGTTTGAAATACCATCTGGGATACCTATGAATGTTGTAAGACTGGATTTGGCAGAAGCTATAAAGGATTATGATAATGATTGTTATCTTTCATCTCAGGTTATGTGCAGGAGAGCATATGAGGGCGCTCTACGTGAAAAATTTCATGAAATTGAATCCAGAGAACCACGAGAAGATTTTTTGTGTCTACACTGTAAGAAAATCATAAATAGAAATGTAAATTTATCAATAACCAAACTTCATAGATGGGCCATAGATAATAAAATTATCCATGAAAAATTCCAGAATATTGGTTTGTTGATACCAGAATTATCTTCTGGCGCAGCTCATCCGATGGAGACGCCAATACCGAGAGAAAAACAAATCGCAAAATTGACCATGGAAGCAACATTCGCTTTGCTAAGCCAATTATATAAGAAGAATTCCTGATATCAGGTAAGAAGTGATTGAATCCTTTTAAATGATTCCATTGCGAACATTCATCCCGTGCATATATTATTTCGCATCGAGTTCTGGGTAGAACTTGTTTTCAAAAAAGTATATCTTTATATCAAGTTCATGCAGGCTTTTCACAATATCTTCGGATAACATATCATCAGATGTTATTGATTTCAAATTTTGGTTTTTGTAATGTTCCTTTTGAAATACTATCAGATATTTGCATCGTTCTTGATTTTTTTGTAGTGCTTTATATATAATTATTTGTCCTATTGCTCTTTGAAGCGCGTGATTATCAAAACCCACCTTTAATTCTAAAAAATATTTTACTCCATTTCTTTTTGCTATTATATCTACAGAAAATTTATTTTTACCTGAATATAGAAGTGTATTTTTCACTAATTCGAATCCATTTTTTTCTAAATACTCCATAACCCTTTCTCTTAATAACTTTTCCGGCGTCCGAATTTTGGATTCAAAAAAACTATATTTTAAAGTTATGGTATAAACAGCACTGTCTGAGATTTTTTCAGCACTCATACCAGACCAGTATCTATTGGTAACCCAAGTAATACTTTTTTTCAACTTATCCGATATTTTGTAGAATGGCATTCCGTCATGTTTTAATTTCAATACGTTCTCAACATCTTTCAAGTAATTCATGTAATCTATGAAATTGGATATGGTTTTTCTATCAAAAGAATTTATATTTTTTATCTCCCCTTTTATTAGAGATAGCTTTTTTTCAATTAATGAATATTCTTTTTCTGTTTGATACTCCATAAAAAGAAATAGCCATTATTTAAATAAAAATACGTCCATTAAAGAAAACCTACTCCGCGGTCAAAGGCCATCGCAAAAGCTTTGCTTTCGCATGGCACTTATCCTGCACATATATTATTCTGAAATGGGCGCACGATAAGTGTAAATTCAGAAACTATCGTTCCTCTATCAAATGAAATATTAAAGAAATCTATGAAGCAGTCAAAAGTAAAGCACGTTTAACTTCTGGCATTAGCATATCGGATAGGTTAAAAATAGGAGTATCCGATATGCTTAAATAGGGGAGCGGCATAATTATGTCATGATGATAGACAAGAAACTCTTTGAGAAGATAACCTTGAAGAAGAAGGAGCTCGACGGCATGAGGCCATTGCCAAAGGCAGCCCTGGAAATGCTGAGGAAGCAGTTTGAGATAGAGCTTACTTACAACAGCAATGCCATAGAGGGCAATACCCTGACATTGAATGAAACCAGGCTCGTCCTCGAACACGGCATAACCATAAAGGGCAAGAGCCTGAAAGAGCACTTCGAGGCAATAAACCACAGGGAAGCTATAGTTTATCTTGAAGATTACACACGAAAAGATGTGGATGAAAATATCATAAAGAAGCTCCATGAAATAGTTCTGGCAAAGATTGACGACGAGGAAAGGGGAAAATACAGGAAGATTAATGTAAGAATACTCGAGGCCATAAAAACACCACCGGGTTTTGAAAAAATTCCTGCCCTCATGAAAGATTTTGCAGAATATGCAAAGGCCAATCCAGAAAAGCTCAATCCCACAGAGTTTGCAGCAATTCTTCATTACAAGCTCGTTGCCATCCACCCGTTCACAGACGGAAACGGAAGGGTTTCTAGATTAATGATGAACATGGTTTTGATGAAAAACGGCTATCCTATAGCAATAGTCATGAGAAACGACAGGAAAAAATATTATGAATGCCTGAAGGAAGCTGACAAGGGAAATCTTGTGCCATTTGTGAATTTCATAGGATATTGCGTTAACAGGAGCCTTGACATATACCTATCTGCTTTCAAAACAGGAATGGAATACATCTCTCTAGCAGAAGCTGCTAAAGGGACTCCTTATAGTCAGGAATATCTCAGCCTTCTCGCCAGAAAAGGCATGTTAGAGGCAATTAAGCTGGGAAGGAACTGGGTAACAACCAGAAAGGCAATTGAAGATTATAAGAAAAAGAATGTCGCATATCGGATAAATAAAAAGTAAATGCATTCGGTATGTAACTGCAGAATCTAAGTTCTTCTATCCAAACTAAAATGAAAAAAAATCTATGAAGCGGTCAAAGATAATTGCATAACCTGATGGTTATGCATAATTTTCGACTTGTTGCCAAGTGAAAATCTAGCACGTTTAAGGGCTGGCATTAGCGTAGGAAACGGTGGACTGAACACCTCGTTACCTCAGTGCTTACATCCCCGTTCCATAAAGCACTCGTCTACCTGCAGCTAAGAGCCTATTTTTGAGGATCGCTTCGAACTTAGATGCTTTCAGTTCTTATCGATTTACGGCGTAGCTACCGGGCTTTGCCTTATCAGACAACCCGCACACAAGAGGCCGCGAAAGCATGTTCCTTTCGTACTTATGCTTCCTTCCCCTCAGGCTCAAGCACCTCCGGCAGATATAGACCAAACTGTCTCACGACGTTCTGAACTCAACTAGCGTGCCCTTTTAATCTGTGAACTCCAGCACCCTTGGCTGCTGATGCACAGCCAGGAGAGGACGAGCCAACAACGACGCCGCAATGCGCGAGGTCGATAAGTTCCACGCTTTTCTTCATAAACGTAATGCACTTCTTCAGACGTTCGGTATAACCTGTTGGTTATCCCGACGCCCGCAAACCATTACTGGTTTGCAGAAGAAAAGACGCGAATGAACTCTCACTCGCCACGACACCATTATCCCCGAGGTAGCTTTTCTCTTGTGACAAGCAGCTATCTATGCCAAACTTGCCTATCGCTAAGTCATGCTTTCACACTTGGATTTCTCGCTTTTCAAAATCCAATCAATCCAGCTTTTGCCTTTGCACTCTGCTCAGGATTTCTTAGGGGTGAAAAGAAACGATTGCATCCGCAAAAGCAGTTCTTGCTTTTGGGATTTTCCATATTCTGATAAATAACAGAATGTGGTATTCATGCTCATAAGCTACCTCAATAACTTACAATCATCGCACTAGCCGTGCGTTTCTTTTCATGACCCTGATGAGCTGGACTTAGAGGACCCTTGATTTAAAGCCAAGTGAACAGATTACGAAAAATAATATTCAGTTTGCCTTGCCGCATGAAATGCGGCTCTTCTAAGCATACCATTCACTTGGTACCTTTTCAAGGGTGTACCGCCCCAGCCAAAATGTCCATCTGCAGCTGTCCCGTGGTATGCCCACAGTAAGCAGCATAGAAACGAATGGGCAGTGTTACATGATCGGCTCCACTTGTTCTGGCGAACAAACTTCGACGCCTCCTGCCTACACTAGACACTCGTCTCTATGCCACAACAACAGACTACATTAAAGCTATCCGTTGGATGAACTAGATATTAAGAATTTTATTGAGGTCATCGAACGATGACCTTATAGGATAAAAGCCAAGTTTTCTCCAAACTTGAATTTTTTTCAGTATCCAATAATTTTTGAACCCAAATTTATTCAGCCATAAGTCAAGATTTTTATGACCATACATCCGCAAAAAATAACCATGATATTTGCCGTCTATTTTTTCAACCGAGAAGCTAAATCCATTGCTTCTTAGTATTTTTTGGACATGCATCGACAAGGTTTTGGATTTGGTGTACCATTCTAGCCGTGGTTCTCTATGCAGACCTTTCCTATCCTTTTTAAAGGATAGTGAAAAATCAGTGTCCGCCAACCCGCACATAAAAGATTTGGCAAATCTTTCATTTTTTCTGATTTTCTCAGGGATTCCGATATGGTCTTTTGGACCTGCTGGAATATTGAGAACATTTCTTTTGAATTCCAGAAGAGATTTCGAATTTACTATTAATATCACTGTGTTATCCGCAAATCTCTCGATATATATCGGGTCGATTCCATACAGATTTTTAAGAAATTTTCGTAAAAACCTGTAGAAATCTGCCTCGTTCCTGAGATTGCCACAATATGTGATTCTGTTCATGTTTCCACGGGAGTACATATTTCCATCACCGATATGCAGTCCCGTTTCATAGGCTATTTCGGGATTAAGCTTCCACATAAAATTCCCTTTGCGGCTTATTTATCTGAAAATTATGTTTCGGCTTATTGAAATAGCTTAGTGAGGTGGCTCTTATCCTTTGGACAATAAATTCACTATTTCACCCATCTACGGGGTCTTTTCTTCCCACCGGAGGTCTCTGGCCTAATCACCAGACAATAGTTTCGCTGGGTTCCATCCCGGGACAGCGGAAATCTCGTTGTTCAATCATGCAGGCCGACAATTAATCGGCAAGGGATTACGCTACCTTAAGACGGTCAGAGTTTACGGTTTGTTGGATTCTATATTCTATCAACAAATTTTTCTGACTGTCTACTGCACATTTTTATTTTTCTAGGGTTTTCGACTTTTTTCGACTTAACTGAATCCAACAAATTACCGCCGGCCTATACCGGGGCTTGGCCTCCTTGGAAAGAGGTTTAACACACCGGCAGTGGCCACGATTCACTGAGTATACAAAGCATTTCTACTTAGCACTCAGCTATGTTTTTGTTAAACAGTCGGATTTCCCTTGTCACTGTGACCCAACTATCCCTATTGCTAGGGTAGGTGGGCATCCCTTCTTGCGAACTTACAGGACTATTTTGCCGAGTTCCCTGGAATGGATTCTCCCAAACACCTTTGCCTTATGCTGTGCCAAGGTTAGATAAATTATCAGAGTGACACACTTCTGTTTGCGTAACTATCCCTTAGCATCTCAGCAAGGATACCTGTGTCGGTTCTTGGTACGATCGCCTGCATTTCTCCCAACGCGCATTTTCATGGACTCCGAGAGTTGTCTGAAGCCGCCATGCGGCAGCCCGTTCACAGCTTCATATGGTTCTCCTCATTACGAGACTCCCCATACTTCACTGCTTTGCCATAGCGATGGCTATGGTCAGACTATCTAGAAGTGTCTGCGCGGAGATCGTAGATTTGCAGACGGCACCGGAATATTAACCGGTTTCCCTTTCCCGTTCTTGCAATTGGCAAAACGGTTAGGATCGGCTTACCCTCAGCAGATCAACTTTACTGAGGAACCCTTATCCGTCAGGTGGTTGGGGTTTGCGCCCAACTTTTGCTGCTACTCCCAGCAGGATTCTCATTGCTGCAAGGTCCACGCCAGCTTACGCTGACACTTCTGCCCTTGCAGCACGCCTCCTTACCAACATACGGCTAACGCCATACACTCTAAGGCGTCGGTAGATAATTTAGCCCCGTCCATTATACTGACTGAGAAAATCATTGTACTAAGATGCAAAGCAAAAATCGCGGCGCCGCAGTCTTTTCAGACAACACTGCCGCACTGTTTTTCCCTGCCCCTTCTCAAAGACCTTCCCGGTTTTCAGCGCTCTAAACCTAGACGGGTCCGCTTTTACGCGTTGTTTAAATGGTGGCTGCTTCTAAGCCAACATCCCCGCTGTTTTAGGTTTAGAACAACTTTCAAAACACTTAATTATCATTTAAGGACCTTATCCTTAGTCTCGGTTGTTTCCGTCTCGAGCATCGAGCTTACCCCGATACTCTCACTCCCGCCTTCTACACAGGATGCACATTCGGAGTTTGACAACATAGCCGAGTATTTCTACTCTAACTATATAATCGGTAGCTCTACCGTGCATCATGCTCAGGCGAGGCTGAGCTGAGACTCATTTCAGGAGGAACCAGCTATCACCGGACTCGATTGGCTTTTGGTGTAACTGGAGAAGATTAAATTATTGAGCTTTTTTTCGGTCAATATACCAGAATTCTGTTATTAACCCCTTGTCGATTTTTTCATGACAAGGAACACGTTCAAAGAAATCCCTAACTAATTTAAGTTCATCTTTTGATTTAATCGCTTTTCCAATAGCTATATTTAATGGAAAAGTTTCAAAGGAACTACTCAGTGTTTGAATTTGATTATCTTCAATGGGGAGTCTTATAAAATCTGAGATGGCCATTGAAGCGGTTTTCGGATCTAAAGATGTTCCTGATGGATATGTCGGTTCTACTCGAATACTATAAGAAAAACCAGGTGTGTGTCCCGATCCTTCTTCAAATATCATTGCATAAACCGGAGTCGTGTTAAAATTAGGACCCACTATTCTTTTTGAACCTCGATGAAGTTCTCCTATAACCTCTAAGTAGTGCATATTCCATCTATCCTAAAAACCTTTTTAAGCACATTTCTTCTCCAGAAATTTCACCCCTATTCCCAGGTCACCCAAACGGATGTGATCCCAGAACTGGTATCGGACCTCCATTTAGCTTTCGCCAAACTTCATCCTGCCCAGGAATAGATCGTTCGGTTTCTGGTCTTATCCCCGTGACTGTGCGCACTTTTAATACGCAGAAGCCAGGCCCTTGCGGGTTACGCTTCATTCGCTTTCGCTGCGCCTTTCAGCTCGCCACGGAAATAAACTCCCTGCCCCGTTTTTCGAAACGGACGGCGGTTTCGCTTATCTTGCGATAAGTTTATCCCGCCTAACTGTAGCCATTTGGTTTCATGTTCTTTTCATTGGGTTTTATCCCTTCTTTTCAGCTTTCCGTCACCGTACTAGTGCGCTATCGGACTTGAGTTATATTTAGGATTGGATCTAGATAAGACCCGTGTTCTGACTGGAAATTCGACCAACCATACTCTGGATACCAGAAATCCACCTTCCTGCCTTCACTTACGGGGCTATCACCCTCTATGGCAGAGCTTTCCAGTTCACTTCAACTCGTCAGGTTAGGCAGTGCTCTGGTCCAAACACCACATTCCCAATGCTTTGTCAGCATCAGGTTCGGTTTGTCCTTTTGAGCCTTCGGTCGCCCCTACTAGCTCAATCTCTATTGATTTCTTTTCCTGCGGGTACTAAGATGTTTCAATTCTCCGCGTGACGCCTTCGCGCTATTCGGCGCGAATCGCAGGCTTGTCACCTGCATGGATGTCCTATTCGGCAATGTCCGGTTCTATGGCTGCATGCGCCTCGCCGGACCTTTTCCCAGCTTGCCAGGACCTTCGTCGCTACTCAAGCCAAGCAATTCCCCAAATGGCATGGGAGCCAGCTTCCCTCCGTGCTTTACCTTTGACCGCTTCATAGGATAAACATAAAAGCAGTAATTTTTGTGAAATTACTGCCCTATAATTTACCTGGCGCTTCTCCCGTAAGATGCAATCTCACGGGGTGCATACAGATTGATGGAATCGGGACAATCCGATTTACACCTGCCAAAACAAAATTGAACAGAAGTCGGCGCTTACGCAATGAAGCGCAACACGCAATTTTCAGCTTCCTTTTGCGGAAACTGGCTGCATCCCTGGTTCTGCCACAAACCAAAGCCGACTCTGAACAGCTTTGCTTTTTAATCAGGGAATTTGTCCAATCCCCTGAATTTTGAATACTATTGGTGTGATAACTTCACAGCCAAACCTTATAAATTAATGGACCGGGCGAGATTTCCAAGGCACCATCGAAATATTACTTTTCTTTTTCGATGGTCTTTTTCTTTTCGGTGAAAAGAAAAAGCCATTTGAACTCGCAGCCTCTACCTTGCAAGGGTAGCGATCCGCCAATTAATCTACCGGCCCAATGGATAAATTGTGTTGTCGGTTACGTTTAAATGTTTTCCTGGGGTTTTCCGCGCCAACAGGCGATATCCAAACCTCAAGTCATACCGATAGATATGTCACTTGGTCCTGCCATAGTTTCAGAATTCTAGGGTTGTCCTAAAATATTAATGAGGTGATCCAGCCGCACGTTCCCGTACGGCTACCTTGTTTATCGAGCAATGTGATGCTCTACTTCTTGCAATATATTATTTTTCATCTATGGGAACTCAGAGTCAAGCCTTTGGCATCTTCATAGTATCCGCATATCAAATTGCCCATCGCAATGCTTTACGACTTAGCCCACCTTAACAAAGAAATGGTTCGACTTAAACGCAAAAACATTCTTGCGAATGCGACTGCAGTTAAGCCTCACCAAATCTCCGATCGGTTGGCTTGACGGGCGGTGTGTGCAAGGAGCAGGGACGTATTCAGCGAAAGATGATGACCTCCGCTTACTAGGGATTCCGGCTTCACGTGGGCGAGTTTCAGCCCACGATCCGAACTGGGCACAGGTTTAAGAGATTGGCTTTCGCTTACGCGATCGCATCCCGTTGTCCTGCGCATTGTATGCCGCGTGTAACCCAAGAGATTTCGAGCCATACTGACCTGCCGTCGCCCACTCCTTCCTCCCACTTCAAACGCGGGCAGTCCCCTTAGAGTGCTTCTGCTTCGTAAAGCAAAGTAGCAACTAAGGGCATGGGTCTCGTTCGTTTCTTGACTTAACAAGACATCTCACGACACGAACTGACGACGGCCATGCAGCATCTTTACTGTTCAAAGAACAGGAAATTTTAGAACTGATTAAATCTGTTCTTCAAATCTCAGCTTGTCAGGTAACCCCTTTAGAGTGACCCTCATCCTGCTGTCTTCTCTGGTAAGATTTCTGGGGTTGTATCCAATTGAACCGCAGCATCCACCCCTTGTAGTGCTCCCCCGCCA
>CAZBKL010000016.1:2513-13538 GCA_964492465.1 uncultured archaeon | reverse complement strand
CGGTTCTGGAAAAATAGGCCCTCATGAAATAGCCATAATGCTTGATGAAATGGAAAACATAGCTGTGCGTTCTGGAGTTTTCTGCGCAGAGCCAGGCTCTGCCAGATTGGGCATGAAGCAGGGAGCAGTAAGGGCTTCGCTCTATCTCTATAACACAAAGCAGGAGATAGATATTTTTATTGAAGCCCTGGGAAAGATACTTAAAACGTTTTCGTGAATAATGCCTTTCCATCGAGTGATTTGAAATGGAAACTACCGAATGCATTAACAGCCGAAGAAGCATTAGGAAATACAAAAATGAAATAATAAGCAAGGATGACATTCTCAAAATCATCAATTCCGCAGCCATGGCTCCGAGCGGTGGCAATGCCCAGCCATGGAAATTTATTGTAGTTCAGAATCAGGAAACTATCCAAAAAATCAGGTCCTTGATTTATGAAGAATCTGCTAGGCTAAAATTAAACATGGACAGGCTGAACAGGTTTGGGCTGCTTTTCAATGCACCGAACATTATTGCAGCATGCGCAAAGATAGAAAATCCTGCCATGAATTTCGAACAATTCCTATCAAGCGTCGAGATGCAGAGTGCTTCTGCTGCCATTCAGAATATACTGTTGTCTGCGCACGATTCAGGCTACGGAACGTGCTGGTGCAAGGTTCCGCCATTTCTAAGGGCAGGAATTGAAACCATACTATCTGTAGAAAGGCCCTATTATCTGATAGCAAATATAGCAATGGGGGTTCCTGATGAAAAGCCCCCACCTCCTGCAAGAAAAAACATTGATGAGATTTGCGAAATTATCAGATGAGCCTGCACTAATTGAAAAGCCTCAGGCATATAAATTTTCGCAACCCCCTATTTTACTTATGGCAAAGAAAAAGTCAAAGAAGCACCATAAGGAACATGATGCTTCAGAAGAAGCTCCTAAGCAGAGCAACGAATGGGACGAGCAATATGCTAAAATGGAGCATGAATACGAGGAGCAGATGAAGCGCCTGGCCAGGATAAGAGCTAAAATCATATTGAAAGGCGGCGTGCTTCTGGCAGTTGACAATGATTCAAAATCCTTGCTTGCAGAAAGCTTCTACGGAAAGAAATCTGCTGAAGGCCTGGAGCTTGACCCGACAGAGGCACTTTACCTTATGAATGTCAGGAACATTCCTTGCGAATTTGATGGAAGATCCCTGTCATTCATGGAGCTTATGGAAATCTTCTCAAAAGAGCCGCGCATATTCGCAAGATACAATATATTGAGGGACTGGCGTGACCGGGGATTGAATATAAATTTTCCCCGCAGGATGGAGCTTGAGGATTTTGGAAGGAGCCCTGTTGTGAAATACCCTTCAAAGAAAACAGAGCTTCCTGATGGGCGAGCAGAGCTGCTTTATTTTGCAGAAGACATGATTTCAATTGCAGAATTCTCAAGCGCTTTGAAAAGCTTCTTTGAGGATCTCTGGTTCGGGCAGGTCGGTATGTACAAGCAGCAGCATCGCGACAAGATAATGAAGCTTGATTTCATAGAAACACTGTTTCTTGCAAAGCGCGGCTTCTGCATTAGGGATGCAAAGACAGGCGAGCAGATGAAAGCAGAAGACATCATGATGCTCGCAAAAGAGCGAAGGCCTGATGCAGAAGCTCTCTATGATGTATACGAGGACTGGCGCAACCGTGGATATGTCCTCAAAACTGGCTTCAAGTTCGGAACTCATTTCAGGCTGTATTTTCCCGGAGCTTCCCCTGTCAAGGAAAAGCACGAGTGGCTTCATTCAAAGCATGTCATTCATGTTTTTCCCAAAGAAGCAAAGATGATAATGAGCGAGTGGGCCCGCGCTGTCAGGGTAGCGCATTCTGTGAGAAAGACATTCATAATGGCTATTCCTGGAATGACAGAAGCTGATTACATCAAAGACAAAGAACTCATAGACTTCATCGGCTATCATAGGAAGAAGCAGGGCATCGAGAAGCCTGGTGAGGACAAGCCAAAATTCGCTGTTGTTGCTTTCACAGAAGATGAGGAATTTGGCGGAAGGGAAATGGCTACTGCCCTTGACGAGGCAGACAAGCTGGGCCTCAGGCTGATAATCGCCATAACAGACCGCGAGACTGCTGTCACATATTATGTGGCTAAGAGAATAGAGCTTCCGGGCTCAAGGAATAGATATTATGAAATAGAATGGGACCAGCCTTAGTATTTCTGAAAAAATCAAACCAGCGCCATTAACCCCTGCATTATCATTTTCACAGCTATTGCTGCGACAAGCATGCCCATTATCTTTCCAATCACTTCAGTCAGGACCCTGCCGAGAAGCTTCTGTATTTTTGAGGAGTTATGCAGAATGAGCCATGTTGCTGCAACAGAAACAGCTATGGCTATGGCAGGAATTGCCAGCCCGTAATCTTTTGACAGCACAAGCACAGTAGTTATTGCCCCTGGTCCGCAGAGAAGCGGAGTTCCAATCACAACTCCTGCTGCATTATTCTTGTGCTTTCCTATGTCCCCTATGCTTATGCCAAAGGTTTCCTGCATTCCAAGTATGAACAGTAAAATGCCTCCAGCTACCTGTAAGCTGGATATGTCTATGCCGAGTATGCTGAATATCACGAAGTTGAAAAACAGGAAGATGTACAGCAATCCTCCTGCCACAGCAGCTGCAAGAGTTGCCTGCTTCATTATTTCGCGCTTCTTCATGCCTTTTGTTATTTCAACAAATATGGGGACGCTGAGTATCGGGTCCAGTATTATGAAAAGCGACAGCGAAGCATAGACTATTGCCATTAAAATGTCTGCCATGGATTATTTATGGCGGGGCTGATTATAAAGTTTATATGCCCCAAGAATGATATATAATATTGTAAGGATGCCTGCCAAAGCTTGCATTGAAGATGCCTAAAAAACATTTTCATATCTTAGAATAGCAAAACTATTCTCAAGAAAAAGCACTGGCAGGAAAAGGGCCGAGGTTCGCCGAGGCCCTATCCTTACGCTTCATATAAAATGTTTTTTAATAAATTCCAATCTATTATTTCTCCTATGGAACTGCTGCTAAAAAACTGCCGATTTATTCTGACGCAAAACCAGAATCGGCAGGTGCTGGAGAACTTCGACATCCTGGTAGAAGACGGCATGATATCAAAGATTGCAAAATCTATAGAGCATGATGGCGAATCCATCGACTGTTCGCAAAAAATAGCCATGCCAGCGCTCTTCAACGGGCACACCCATTCTGCGATGAACCTGCTTCGTGGCTACAAGGATGACCAGGAGCTGCACGGCTGGCTGAATGACTTGTGGAAGATTGAAGCAAAGCTAACCCCGAAGGACATGCATATCGGGGCGCTTTATGCCTGCATGGAAATGGCAAGAACAGGCACATACTGCTTTACTGACATGTATTTTGAGATGGAAGAGGTTGCAAAAGCTTGCAATGAAATCGGGCTGAGCGCTTTCCTCGGTTACGGAATGCTTGACATGCATGATGATGAGAAGAGGGAAAAAGAGATAGCAAAGACTGTGTCTTTCATAAGCTGGCTTTCTGGCAGGTATGAAAACATAAAGCCAATCCTGGCGCCTCATGCAATATACACATGCTCTGAGAAGCTTCTTGACTGGGTAAATAATTATGCGAAAGAAAAAAATCTTTTCAAGTCAATTCACATTTCAGAAACAGAAAAGGAAGTTCTTGACAGCATCCAGTCAATGAACCTGAGGCCTGTTGAGTATCTTGACAGTATTGGTTTCCTGGACAACAAGACAACCATATTCCATGCGAGCTGGATAAATGAGCAGGAAATAAAAATCCTGGCAAAACTTGGTGTTAGCGCTGTTCACTGCCCTGCTTCCAACATGAAGCTCGCTACTGGCGGCTTGTTTCCGCTTCGCGAGTATATTGAGAACAAGGTTAATATCTGCCTGGGAACAGATGGAGCGAGCTCAAACAATTCGCTTGATATGTTCGTGGAAATGAAATTCGCTGCCTTAATGCAAAAATGGCAGCGCAAGCAGGCATCAGCAGCAAATGCGCAGGAGATACTGGACATGGCCACGCTGAACCCTGCAAAAGCTTTCGGGCTTAGCAGCGGCTCGCTTGAGCCTAGCAAAGAAGCGAATATCGCTTTGCTGGACACAAAGCATTATTCGCTAAGCCCCCTGAGGAATGTGCTTTCAAATATAATTTACTCAGCTCCTGGCGATGCTGTTTCTGATATGATGGTCAGGGGCAAGTTTGTTCTGAAAGACAAGAAGCTGTGCAATGCAGACGAAGAGCGAATACGCGAGAGATTTGAAGAGGCTGCTAACAGGTTATATTAATAGCCTTTTTAAAACCCCAGTGCAAAGCTTAATCATGAGCAGCAAGTCAGTTGCTGCGCGCTCAGCAAGGGAATCAGCGCGCAAGCGAATGGGCAAATTCTCCATTAATTCCATTTACAGGAAGAGCCCCAGTGCTGACTATCCCAATTGCGCGGGCTCAAATGGAAGCTGCCCGAACCAGATAGAAGACCTTAAGAATCCGCCGGAGAAATGCAGGAAATGCCCGCAGTTCCTCGACAGCAGGCACCACGAAAAGCTTTTCAGCGAAGACCGCCTGAAGCAGTTCCATGAGCTGTTTTCGAGCGTGAGAAAAGGAATTGAGGAAAATATTCCTATGGGTAATTGAGATCAGCTGGAAATTGAATAAGATTTTACGCGCAAAGCCCCTGTTGCAGAAAGATTTAAATATTATTCTCTAGTCATTATTATATAGTGATATCATGGATGAAAAATCTGTTGAAGCTGAACTGGAAAGGCTTAATCAAAAATATAAAATAGAGGAATTGCCTGCAGGCTGGTCCTATGTGGACAAGTTTGAACGCAAGGAGGATGGAATAGCAGCAGCGGCTTTGGTCAGGGCTATATGCACAAAAGGCAAAATATCCCCTATCACATCAGAAGAAATTGCAACCTCACTGGAAGATATTTTTTCAGCACTGTCTGCCGGATCCAAAATAAAATTAGAAAATGTGTGCATGGCGTTTACCACCAGCATGCTGGAAAAAGGCATGGTGTCCATCATAAATCTGGACAATGAAAAAACAGGCATTATTCCTACAGAAAAATTCCTGGAAGCTGTAAAGAAATATGAGATGGAATAGAAAATAAATATTTTTTATTCTCACTCGCACATCTCAGTGCTGAGATAGCGCTCGCCCCTGTCAGGAAAGACCGTTACTACAGTCTGGAACCTCTGGCTCAGCTGCTTTGCTGCCAGGAAGTTGGCACCTGAGCTGATGCCGACAAAAATGCCGTGCCTTCTCGCAAGTTCTCTTGCTGCCTTGATTGCGTCGTCGCTCTTTATTGTTATCACGTCCTCAATCAGCTCAAAATTGTCTGAAACTATTCTCGGTATAAAGCCCTCGCCTATGCCCTGTATTTTGTGGACACCGGGCTCTCCCCCGAACATAACAGGGGACTCCTCAGGTTCAACAGCAAAAACTTTTGCATAAGGGCTTGCTTTTCTCAGAGCCTTGGCAACGCCTATAAGGGTTCCGCCGGTTCCGGTGCCAGCGACAAAAGCATCAACCTTTCCGTGAAAGTGGTCTACTATTTCCTTTCCTGTGCCAAGCCTGTGCGCTTCTGCGTTGTCAGGATTTTCAAACTGCTTGGGAAGCCAGGCATCACGATTCTGCCTGGCGAGCTCATCGAGCTTCTTCATGGCGCCAACAATATCATCTCTTGCTGGAGTCAGGACAACACTTGCGCCAAAAGCTGCCATCATTTTTCTCCTCTCAACGCTCATGTTCTCAGGCATAATTGCTGTGAAGCGGTAGCCTCTAAGCGCAGAAATCATGGCAAATGATATGCCTGTGTTGCCGGAAGTGACCTCAATTATTTTTGAGCCAGGCTTGAGCTCCCCTCTTTCCTCTGCCTGGCTTGTCATGAAAGCTGCCATCCTGTCCTTTATGCTGCCTGTCGGGTTAGTGGTCTCAAGCTTTGCGTAAATTCCGTCAACATAAAGAAGAGGCGTGTTGCCTATGCAATCAAGAATGCTCGAGAAGCTCCTGAGAGGCTTTTCATCTGTCTCCTGCAAAGGCTTTCTTTGTATGGTCAATTTCATAAAATTACCTTATTTCTCTTATTCTTTTTTGCTTATAAAATTTTTTTCAGTCGAACAATCCGCAGCTTAGATAGCGTTCGCCACGGTCCGGGAATATCACAACGATATTGCCTTTTTTCATTTGTTTCGCCTTCTGCAAAGCAGCCCAAAGCGCTGCCCCCGAACTCATGCCAACAAGCAGGCCCTCTTCTCTCGCTAACTGCCTGGCAACAGCAAATGCATCTGCAGTTTTTACAATGATTTTTTCGTCCCAGATGGTCTTGTCGCAGATTTTAGGAACCTCAGATTCTTCGAGATTTTTCAAGCCCTGAATCTTATGACCGACTTCGGGCTCAACTGCCAGAATCTTTATCTTCTTATTAAATTCTTTCAAGCGCCTTCCTGCGCCAACAAGCGTGCCTGTGGTTCCCATGCCGGCAACAAAAGCATCAATCTTCCCATTAGTCTGCCTTAATATTTCTTCTGCAGTTCCTTCATAATGAGCCCTGATATTAGATGGATTGGAAAACTGGTCTGGCATGAAATATTTTTCAGGGTTTTGCTTTGCCATCTCACGAGCTTTCTCTATTGCTCCATCAGTTCCTTTTTCAGCAGCTGTAAGGATTACCTGCGCTCCATAGGCTTTCAGCAATTGCCTTCTTTCCATGCTCGCTGACTCAGGCATCACAGCTGTGAATGAATAACCCTTAACAGCAGATATCATAGCAATAGCTATTCCTGTGTTGCCAGAGGTTGGTTCGATTATGATTTTTTCTTTTGTGAGCTTGCCTGACTTTTCTGCGTCTTCTATCATTTTCATCGCAGGCCTGTCTTTCACGCTGCCCCCTGGATTGAAGCCCTCGAGCTTGGCAAAAATCCTGACAGCAGGATTTGGATTGATTTTTCTTATCTCAACAAGAGGCGTTCTTCCAATGAACCTCAGGATTCTGCCTTTTGCTGTTTTTTCTATTTCATCCAGGCATATTCTAGTATTGGAATTGGTAATTTTTTTTATGACATGCCTGGTGGTTTTTGGCGGATAAGGATTGCCAGCCAAGCCGTGCTCCACAACAGATTTCTTGCTCACGGGGATTTTCTTTCTCCTTGGAAAAACCCTGATTTCCTTGCTTGAATAATCAACGAGAAACGCAGGTATATGCTCGTATCCGAGAGACCTCATGACATTTGTCCTGTGATGACCGTCAAGAATGACTTTTGAATTTCTGTCAACCAGGATGGGACTCACAGAGCGGCTCTTCTTCATCAATCTCTTAAGCTCCCTATAGCGGCGCGGCCTTATCTGCTCATGGGATTTCAGCTCTGCCAAGCTGACCATTTCTGGCACAGCTGAAATTCCTTTTTTTGTTTTTTTCTTCATAAAAATCATATTTGAATCGAATAAAGACCGCAGCCCGGAAACAAGTTATAATAATTATAAAACAGGGGCAGAACAGTCAAGCTTGATTAAGCTTAACAGCATCGGCAGCAACAACTGCAATCGCAAGAATTCTTGTTTTCTTTCTTAATTTGCTGTGTCATAGGTATTACTTTGCATCTGTAATTTATAAAGGTTTTTACAAAACAGAAAAATAATCTCATTAAAAAGGCGATTAAAAATATATATATCCTTCAGGATAGAAATCTTTAAATACTATATAATTACTTACTAATAGTAACAATAATTAAATTAAATGGTGTTTGCTATGCCAAGAAAAGTCATATTGCCGACAGATATTGCCAACAGCCTTCATGAAACTGCCTCAATATACAATGAGATAATAGGAGTTGCGCTCTACCGAAAAGAAGATGATTATTGCCTTATAGATACATTTTCTCTTACTGGAGTCGGCGATTCTTTTAATGCGTCAGATGACCCCGCGAGACTAGCAGTCCTGAATAGATTTCTGAAGCTAAATCCTAGTTATGGATTTATACATACTCATACCCATTCAAAAGGCACGATACGTGATTATGGCGAACATGTTGCTCGTGGATTTTCAGGGCGCGATATGCAGGAAATAGAAAAGAACATAGCAGAAAATAGGGACTATATGGCTATGTTGATTACCCCAGAAGGCATTGCCCTGGAAGGATATGACGATCCCCAACTGATTGTGACTGATTTTCCGCACAGGGAAAAAGAAGTTCAGGATGCGCTGAAAATTATAGCAAATGAAATGGGCTATAAATTAAGCGGCATCGAAGTACAGAGAGCATGATCATAATTAGTGACATATGCATGAGATGATTTCTTTGCAAGAGTTATTCCATAAAAAACTTCTGTAAATAATAGAAAATATGTAAAATCATCAAGCCATTCTTATGAAAGTGCAGCTTGGCGTTATTTCTATGAAATGAGAAGCAGAGCCGTCATTATAGGCAGAGCACTGGTTTTCTGGCATATTGTCCAGCTGCATTCTCGGGTCATGAGCCACATCACAAACCCACTCTGTGCCATTTATCGGGTTCAGCAGGCACGGGCCAATGTCAAGGGTGTTGCCTGTTGCAAGATAGCTCTGGCAGGCTGCTATGCATTCATCCACAAGGGGCTGGTTTGGGTTGGCAGTCATCTGCGGCAGCAAGAGAATAATGGTTATGATTAAAAGCATTACTGATGCTATGGCGAGATATACTAATTTGGAGACCATGAAATTATTTCGCTGCCAGGGCTTAAATTTATAGTATAAGTTATGCCTTGCCGTGCGGAGCATGGCTTTTCCAAGCAACATGCTCATTTGGACCATTTAAATATTTTTCCCCGATAATAAATTAAACCATAATTCTCAGTTTGGTTACAGGTAAGGTTATGGTTACGGTTGACAAAGCCATCATAGCAAAGCTCATGAAAGATGGCAAAGAGTTTGAGATACTGGTTGACCCAGAAATGGCTTACGCTTTCCGTGAGGGAAAGAGCGTCAGCGTAGCGAACATGCTGGCTGTCGACCATGTATACAAGGATTCCCACAAGGGAATCGCAGCAAGCAGCTCAGATATACAGAAAATATTCAAAACTGACAATATCGAAGAAATTGCGAAAATCATACTCAAAAGCGGGGAAATCCAGCTTACGACAGAGATAAAGAGAAAAAAGCTCGAGGAAAAGAGATTGCGAATCGCAGAATTCATATCAAAAAATGCTTTGGATCCCCAGACCAAAAGGCCGCATCCCCAGCAAAGGATATTGAATGCAATGGAACAGGCAAAGGTTCATGTTGATGTTTTCAAGAGCGTGGACGAGCAAATAGAGCCTGTTCTTGAAGGATTGCGAAAGGTAATGCCAATATCATTGGAGAAAATAAAGCTTGAAATCAAGGTTCCGGCTGAGTTTGCTGGCAGATGCTTCGGGTTGCTGAAGAGCTTCGGAACCGAGCCGCAATGGCAGAAAGACGGCTCGCTGTATGCGATGCTGACCATTGCATCAGGATTAAAAGATGAAGTTTTTAATAAGTTGAATGCCATAACACATGGTGAGGCTGAAATAAATGAGCGATGAAAAAAGTGAATTTGAGGAGTTTTCCCCTGAACCGCAAGAGTCTGAAGCTGCTGAAATCAAGGAGGAATACTCAGAATTTGTTCCTGAAGGAAAGAGCCCTGAAGAGCGGGTCAGGGATTATGAAGAAAGGGCCAAATCCAGGAAGCTTGTCCTTCCTGGCGAGGAGCTTGGCCGTGGCATAGCTGGCAGCGGAACCTATATCGACCAGGGTTTGGTGGTTTCAAAAGTTGTGGGAATGGCAGAGCGAAAAGATGACATTCATTTTGTAATACCTTTGAACGGCGTTTACAATCCCAAAAAGAATGACGGAATCATTGGCATAGTCACTGAAGTGGCGCCTTCCAAATGGATTGTGGACATAAACTCTCCTTACGACGCAACCATATCGCTAAGTGAGGGAGTTGAAGAATTCATAGACCTGTCAAAGAGCGACCTTACAAAATACTACACGCACGGCGACGTGATATTTGCAAAAGTTTTCTCAGTCACAAAATCAAAGCAGATACAGCTTTCCATGCGCGACAATAGGTGCAGGAAGCTGTTTGACGGTAGGATAATAAAGATAACTCCTGCAAAAGTGCCGAGAGTTATTGGAAAAGAGGGCTCCATGGTTGAGCTTATAAAAAGGAAAACAGGCTGCCATATTGTTGTGGGCCAGAATGGGGTTATATGGGTAAAAGGAGAGAAGCGCCATTTAGCTGTTGAAACTATTTTAAAGATTGAGCAGTATGCGCATACAACAGGATTGACTGACAGGATATCTGCTTTCCTTGATTCGAAACTGAATTCAAATAGCAGCTTAAATGAAGTGGTGAAAGATGGGACAAAAATATAATTATCCAGGACCTGCTGAAGTGCATGAGAAGATTGCGCTTATCAGCCCAGAAGGAATAAGGTTGGATGGGCGCAAAGCTGACGAGATGCGACCGATAACAACAAAGGTCGGTGTGCTGAAGAAATGCGACGGAAGCGGCTACTTTGCTTTTGGCAAGACCAGAGCAGTAGCCGGTGTTTATTTCCCGAAGGCTGTTTACCCGAGGTTCAAGGAAAGGCAGGACAGGGCAATAACAAAGACAATATACTCCATGGCGCCGTTCTCAACCACAACAAGGATAAACCCCGGAACTAGCAGGAGAGCAACAGAGATATCGCTTGTCATAAAAGAAGCACTGGAATCTGTTATCATACTTGAAGAATACCCGAAAACCATGATTGATATTTATATTGAAGTTTTGCAGGCAGATGCATCAACAAGATGCGCTTCGCTGAATGCAGCTGTTCTCGCACTGGCAGATGCCGGCATTCCCATGAAAGACCTGGTTTCCTGTTGCTCTGTGGGAAAGATTGACGGCAAGTTTGTTGTTGAAATAGGTGGCAAGGAAGACGAGGAAGGAGAAGTTGACCTCACAGTTGCATATTATACGAGGAAGAAGCAGATGGTGCTCTTGCAGATGGATGGC
>CAZBKL010000016.1:0-2503 GCA_964492465.1 uncultured archaeon | reverse complement strand
GCGATTTCACCCAGAAGTGGTGGAGTCACTCTCTTGCAGATGGATGGCATTATGGCCAAGGACGAGCTTAAGAGTGCTGTTAAAATTGCCATAGAAAACTGCGAGAAGATCAACGAAATCCAGAAAAATGCCCTTCGGGACAGGTACATGAACATGGAAAGTGATTTGCTTGGATTGACTAAAGGTGATAATCAATGAATGATGAGCAGGTAAGGAACTTCAAGTGGGTGTCTTCGCATTATGAGGAGCTTACAAAGAGGTTCAACAACCGGTGGATTGCTGTGCTGGATGAGAAAGTGATAGACAGTGATGATTCTGCAACAGCCCTTAAAATGAAATTAGACAGGAAATACAAAGAGGATAAAGAAAGGCTGAAATCTGTTGTTATAGATTTCATAACAGACAAGAAGTTTCCGGATATAGACATGTGATAATTATGGCTTTGCTTGACAGGGAATTGATTCAGGACATTGTTTTGAAGAACGCACGCGCAGACGAGAGGAAGTTTGACGAATACAGGAAAATAACAGTGGAGCGCGGGTTTATTGAGAAGGCAGAAGGCTCTGCGAAAGTCACCATGGGAGACACGACTGTGGTGGCTGGCGTGAAGATGGAGCCGGGCGAGCCTTTTGAAGACAACCCTGATGAAGGCATGCTGATGGTCAACGCCGAATTCCTGCCTCTTGCTTCGCCTGAATTTGAGCCAGGGCCGCCAAGCGAATATGCTGTCGAGCTCGCAAGGCTTGTGGACAGGATGATAAGGGAGAGCAAGGCTGTTGACATGAAAAAGCTTTTCATAAAAGACGGCCAGGTATGGAAGCTGATGATTGATGTCGTGATACTTGACCATGACGGCAATCTGATAGACGCCTGCGCGCTGGCTGCGACAGCAGCGCTGATGGAAGCCAAGATACCTAACGCAGAAGTGACTGAGGAGCAGGTAGCTGTTGATTATTATACAAAAGGTTCAGTTCCGGTTCCGCTTGTGAGGAAGCCTGTTTCTGTCACGGTCTCAAAAATAGCAAACAAGCTTCTTGTTGATCTTACCCATGCAGAAGAAAGTGCAATGGACGCAAGGCTGCCAATAGGATTGTTTATTGAAAATGGCCAGACATATTTTTGCTCAATGCAGAAAGGCGGTTCAGGCGGCTTCAGTTATGAGGAGTTTGAAAGGGCCCTGGACATCGTGGAAGCAAAAGGAAAGGAGTTGCTGGGATTGATTGAATAATACAGGCTGAAAAATTAATTTTTATTCTTTAATAAATAACTTGATAAAAATATTAGTCATACGCGCTGGTAGTCTAATGGTAGGACAGTAGCCTTCCAAGCTATTAATTCGGGTTCAAATCCCGACCGGCGCATTTTTATGGTTGAAAGAAAACAAAGCCAGAAGCCAGCCTGGCAGAAAAAGATAGCAGAGGAGCGCATAGAAATTCTCTTTGCTGAAGCTGAGAAAATGGCAAAGCGCAATGAACTCAAGTTCGCAAACCGCTACGTGGAGCTTGCCAGAAAAATAGGAATGCGCTATAATGTGAAGATTCCGAAAGCTGTCAAGGACAGGTTCTGCAGGAAATGCCACTCATACCTGATTCCGGAAAAGACGTGCAAAATAGAGCATGATAAGGAAAAGGGAATTAAAAAAGTTAAATGCTTTAATTGCGATAGAATAATTCGCATTTTGCAGAAATAGGTGGGTAAAGTGGAAATAACCTATGAAGATTTCATGAAAGTTGAGATGAAGACAGGAATTATAATGAAGGCTGAGCGCATTGGGGGCACAGCGAAGCTTGTCAGGATTGAAGCTGATGTCGGCTCAGAAACCAGGCAGATCGTGGCTGGAATTGGCGATGCCTACTCAGATGAAGAATTAAAGAATAAAAGCATTGTTATAGTAACTAATTTGCAACCCAAAACGCTCAAAGGCGTCCAGTCAAACGGCATGCTGCTTGCGGCAACTGTTGACGGGAAGCCTGTGCTGCTGACTGCCGACAAGGCAGTTCCGGCAGGAGCTGAAATAAAATGATGATAATATGATTTCAATAAAAGAAACTGAGCCAAAAAAACTGGTCGATGCGCTTGCAAAAGAGATGGCTTCAGGAAAAATAACAGAGATGCCTGGATGGGCTACTTTCGTCAAGACAGGAGTAAGCAGGGAACGCCCTCCAGAAGATCCTGGATGGTGGTACCAGAGAAGCGCGAGCATATTCAGGAGAATATGCCTGGACGGCCCTGTTGGAACTGAAAGGCTGAGAACATATTACGGCGGCAGGAAAAGCTGCGGCGTGGCTCCTCATAGGTCTAAGAAAGCTGGCGGAAAGATAATAAGAAGCATTCTTCAGCAGCTTGAGAATGCAGGCATGATAAAAAAAGCAGAGACAGGCAGGAAAGGGCGTGTTATGACTGCAAAGGGCCAGAAATTCATGAACTCCATAATAAAGAACATGGTGAAAGGCCAGTAAGCGCTGCGGTGCTTTTATGGAAAATAATTATTATCAGCAGATTG
>CAZBKL010000015.1:0-13760 GCA_964492465.1 uncultured archaeon | reverse complement strand
GTTGAAGCATGAGTAAGACTGGCTTATGTTGCTTGAGTTATAAGTCGCATTCAGTGACTGGCCATCTGCATATGCGTTGTAGTTCATGCCAGACACATTGAATGTGAGCTCCATGCTTATGTTGTACGAGCTGCTGTACGTGTCAGCGATCATTGGCGCAAGCAGGAGCGCAAAAACAAAAACTGCGACTGCGCCAGCTGCAAAAACTGCTTTCATAATATCTGATTTGCAGCCCGCAATAAAAAGCTAATTCATTTCATTTTTTCTCATAATAACCTGCAGAATCATATTTGCGGAAAATCTTCATCATTATGAGAGTCTTTATGTAAAAATTGAAGCACGTCCTGAAAAAGCCATCATTAAATCTCCTTGAAGATATCGGCATCTTCACAGAGCCTATGAATCTGACTTTTCCGACTCTCCTAAGCCTTTGCCCCATATCATAATCCTCAAGGAACTTCAGGCGGAAAGGATTTTTTCTAAGAGCAGATTTCCTGAATGCCATGTTAGCTCCCCATACGTTGTTGTATCCAAGCGCTGCAACAAGGAGAGGAAACCAGCCTGCCCAAAGTTTTATGTTGATTTTCATCAGCAAGCTGCCGTCATATGAATTCAAAGGTCCTGAAACAGCAACAACC
The DNA here is from genome assembly GCA_964492465.1 of uncultured archaeon. Classification (GTDB taxonomy): domain Archaea; phylum Aenigmatarchaeota; class Aenigmatarchaeia; order GW2011-AR5; family JAHLMP01; genus CAZBKL01. The sequence continues at coordinate 13,122 of CAZBKL010000015.1, read as the reverse complement.
TGCGGGTCGCAGAAAGCATTGAGAATGCTTTTTGTCCATTCCTTTCCGGGGCAGCAGTCTGCATCGCAGAAAGCTATGATTTCTGTTTTGGCTTTTTTCCATCCAACATTCCTCGCATTTGAAAGGCCGAGCCTGTTGTCGAGCAGCACACGGGCTTTGAATTTTCTTGCAATATTTCTTGTCTTGTCAATAGAATGGCCGTCCACCACTATTATTTCAGGCTTTATTTCCTGTTTGGCAAGAAGCTTAAGGCAATTGCCTATTATCCGCTCTTCGTTCTTCGCGCAAACCACGACGCTGATATCTGGCATAAAAAACCCTTGCTGAGATTCTATTTATTTCTTCAGATGCTATGCTTCCAGGGCAATGTTCTGCCTGAACAAGCCATGATGAGTCCAGTTGCTTTGGAGGCTTATGTCATATCCTGCAATGCTTCCTTTTTTCAGCACTCTGTCAAATTTTTCATCAACCTTAATGCCTTTTTCTGCGACAGGAAAAATAACCTGAGAACAGCTGAGGCCGCATCCGAGCACCCGTATCTCAAGGGGCTCAAATGATATTCTTATTTTGCCTGATTTTGAATTTATTTTTGCCACGCCATCTATCCTGTGCAGGGCAGATTCTGTGAAGAACCTGATGGCGAGAGGATAAGCAGAAATCATTTCAGCGCCCCATCTTATCTTTTTCTGCTTGCTGAACAGGCAGAGGTTCATTGAATACTGATTCTCATGCCCTTTCATCCCGGAAATCACGCTCTTTATTTTTTCAGAGGCATTTGAAACAAATAATCCCGAAGCAAAGCTGCCTCTTAGCGAAGATTTCAGCACACTGCTTTTGGAATATGGGTTGAAAAAAGAAAGCTCTGCTCTTCTGCCTTTGAGCCATATGCGGAAATTCTTGAAGTCAAATTTCAGAACAGTTTCCCCTTTTTCAAAAACCTCGATGCATTCGCTGCTTCTGGAAAAGTCATGGCGCTTGTTTCTGCTCTTTGTCGCGCGCGCTCTGCGAAGCATAAGGCTAATCTTCTCCATTTCTGCCACAGAAACAGAAGCGTTTAGAAGCTCTGCTGTGGCAAATGTCTGCTCCATTGGAAGCGTATCAAAACCGATCAGCCAGTCAGGGAAGTAGCATTCGCACAAGCCGCCGTCTTTTTCTATGTAATCGCTTACCTTGCGGTACTCCATAAGGGCGAGATTTTTCCAAAGGGCATCTTTTGTTTTTTCAAAAAGCCTGGCGCAAACCGAGACAGCAATTACAGATTCATAAGGCGATATTCTCGGCGTTATTGACTGCGAAATGGGATGGAAAAATCCCCTCAGCTTAAGGTTTTTGCTTTCCCACATGTAAAACCACGTGAGCATATAGGAAGCCCAGACAAGGGCAAGGTTCAGGTATTTTTTATTTCCAAGACTTTCATATGCATCGAGAAAAGCATTTACTGCATAAACAGCTGAAAGCCCCTCAACTTCATCCTTGCCAATATCACGCAAAATATTAACCCCTATGCAGGCGTTTCCAGCCCCTGGTTCCAGAAACCTCAAGCCGCGAAGAGCTGAATTCCTGAATTTCACTGAACCGAAAATTTTCCATCCCAGAAGCAGAGCTCTCACGCATTCGGCAGAGCCTCCTGTAGTTTTCAGCTTTTCATAGTCAGCAGACCTTACAGGAGTTTCTGGCAGCTGCCTGATGGCAGCTGGCCAGCTGCCATCCTTATTCTGCGTAGAAACAATATATTCAAGCGAGCTTTTCGCGAGACTAAGCAGGCTTTTTCTTTTTGCAGAATTCGAATATCTCATTAGATTAAGGGCTATTGTTGCCTGTCCGCCAGGATACCCAGCGTAGCCAGTATATAGATACGATATACCAAAAACTTCTTTTCCTGAAATTCCTGTGAGCTCGTGCCAGATAACGCCTTTGCCGCGCTTAGGCTTTGCCATTATTTTTGGGTTTGTGAAAATTTTTTCCAGGCGCAGCGCCCAGTATTCATACTCAGAATCCCTGGATTTCATGAAGTAGTCATGAAAATATGCCATGTTCACAGCCTCATATGAGGTAAGGCCCCACGCAAGCTCCTCAAGTGCGAAGCCCGGAACTTTTTTCCATGGCAGCTGGGCGAAAGCTCCCAGGCGGTCATTCCAAGCGCGCCAGAGGGCCTGCTTCAGGCACGAAATGTTTTTCTTCACGAGCTTGCTGCTGCTTTTTTCAACCCTGGTTTTTTTCCTGAAATAATCAAGGACAAAATCTTTCCAGTTTCCGCTTATTTCATGCACACGGAAGCAGAGCCTTATTTTCTCACCTTTTGCAAACCTGTAATCGAAAGAGCCTCTTTTTCCGATACCCATCCATATTCTATCCTTCCTTATCATGGGAAACTTGCCGAAAACAGAGAAGCTCAGCCTGATTTTTCCGCTTTTGCTTTCAGCAGCCACAAATGGCACAACCTCCTTGCCTTTGCTGCTTTTGACAACAGGCTCGAATTCCACTACGAAAAGCCTGCTGCCTGCCTGGAAAGCAGCAATCGGAAGCTTTGCATATATCAGGCTCTTCCAGAACTTGCCGCCTCTTTTAATTGCGGGAATCCTGAACTTGTAATATGATGTGTAAGGAAAGCTAAGCCGCAATTTTTTGTCCAGGTCAAAGTCGCTTTTGCATGAATAAAACATGCCTGAGACAAAGCTGTAGTCAGGGCTTCCTTTGAAATCAAATTCAGCCACAGGCACAAATCCCGAGAAGCTTGAATTGAATTTTATTTCCACCCTCATACAACCTGATGAAAATTGTTTTTTTATTTCAAAAGCGCTGCTGCCATTAGCCATAAATCTTATTTTGGAAGCTGGCTTATAAATTATTCAAACTCCTCTATCATGTCTGCTATTTTCTTTGCACCATCGCTTTTCAGAGCAAGTTTCTGCAACTTCCTAGCATTCTTCCTGTACCTGCCAAGATTTTTCAGGGCTTTCTTCATGCTTCTTACAGTGCAGCCATTTCCGCTTCGCGCTACGCCCTTAAGGTTCCTTTCACGCTCTGCATAGCCTTTCAGGCTTATGCCAAAAACTGGCTTACCAAAAACAACAGCTTCCATTATGCTCGTATGACCCCCGTGAGTCAGAAGAGCGTCGCAGCCCTTGAGATAAGGGAAAAAATCCTTCACATATTTCTTGTATGTCACGTTTCCCTCCCTCTTTTCAAATGGGCTGTTCAATACCAGAAAATCAATGCCAGGTGAATCTTCCATGTATTTTCTTATGTCCGCTTTCAGTCCAGAGCCGCCAAGCGTCACAAGTATTGTCTGTCGCTTGAACTTTATTGCCCTGACGTCACCCGGCTTTTTTTGGACTATTGGCCCGACAAAAGCAAATTTTTCCTCAAGCCCGAAAAATTTAATGTTGTACCTGCATATGGCATTTGGCAGCGGCAAGTCTGGTATCAGGTACTTCTCGCCCATTTTTATGAATTCCTTGTAAATGGCGTCTGTGAAAGCACGGAGCGCGAAGTATCGCTTCTGTGGAAAGAAGGAGCTTACATCTGTCTGGTTTGTAATGAACATCACAGGAATTCCCAATGCTTTTCCTGCTATCAGCGCAGAGAAGAAGGTGTCTGCTATTATAACATCGGGCTTGAATTTGCCTATTATGTCAGCATGCTCCTTTATGAAAAGCGGGGTTTTTGTAAGGTTCAGGGAAGTATGCGCTATTGTTTTGAACAGGTCAATGCTGCTTCTGCTCTGGTACTGGCTTACTTCTGCGCTGGCCTTGAGCACATCAATGCCCCTTTGCCTGAGCTTTGAATAGGTAGGCTCGTATGTGGAATAAAGAATTTTATGGCCCCGCTTTTTCAGCTCCTTTCCGACTTGCATTGCGCGGAAAGCATGGCCGAGCCCTATTCCGCAGAAAGCTATGTAGACTCTCATTAATTTTAATTAATAGGCGAGAGCACTTATATGTATTTAAGAATTTGATGCGCGATTTATTATTTCTGATATTTTCATTTTAAAATGCGTGATTTTTAATGGTAGCAAAAGAAGCAGAAAACAAGGAGAAAAAAGCCAGGCCAACAGAAGATTATTCCCAGAGAGAGGTTGAAAAGAGGCTTGCAGACATGAAGCTCTTTGGGAAATGGGACAACAACGTTGAAGTAATTGACCCTGGCTTGAAGAGATACGTAAACCTTGCTCCAAGGATTCTGCCAAAGGCATCTGGTATTCATTCAAAAAAGCAGTTTCACAAGTCAAAGATGCATATTGTAGAGCGATTGGCTCTTCATGTCATGGTTTCAGGCCATTCTTCAAAGAAGCATAAAATAACAAGCGGAAAGTTTGGCGGAGGCTTCCAGACAACAATCAGAATAGTTGAGGATGCGTTTGGCATTATTGAGAAAAAAACAGGAAAAAACCCTGTTGAGGTTTTCATAAGAGCGCTGGAACGCGCAGCGCTTTGCGAAGAGATAGCAGCTTACCAGGTCGGAGGCACAATTGCAAGGCAGGCTGTAATAACTTCACCGCAGCGAAGAATTGACAAGGTTCTTCGCCTGTTCGCCCAAGGCTCATACAGAGATTCTTTCAACAAGAAAGCAACCATCACAGAGTCGCTTGCAAACGAGCTTCTGAACGCATCCGAAGGAAGCAACAAGTCAATGGCAATAAGGGAGAAAGAGCGCGTTGAGCAGGAGGCAGCAGGGGCCAGATAATCACAAAAGGAATTTTCACACATTCTGCCTTCCGAAAAGTATTTATATTGTAATCGCCAATAATTATAAAAGGAAATGATTGCTATGGCAAGAAAAGGAATAACTGACATAATTGCTGTTGTATTGCTTCTCATGATTACTATTTCCATGATTGGCTTTGCCTGGCTTTGGTTCCAGAGGACATCCCAGTCTGCCATGACCAAGACAGAAACGCAGTTGGAGGCGCAGCAGAACACATCGCGCCAGACAATAATGATTGACAATGTTTATCGCGCAGGAGGGGCAGTTTCCATAAGAAACACAGGAACGCTTGTGATAAATACCAACCTTGTAAGCGTTTATTCTGACGGCGTAAAAGTCACGTGCGACGCGACTTTCCCAGCCACCATAGTAGCTGGCGGTACAGCGACATGCACAAGCGTAGCCATTGAATCATGCAGCATTGTAAAGGTAACAGCGCCGGGAAATGTTGACACCATGAGCTGCGCCTGAGCTGGTGAGTCATATTAAAAAAATTATTCAGATAGATCAGGTAAACAAGAAAGAGCGAAAGACTTACGTAGAAACCATGATTTTCTTCATGATGTTCCTTCTAACGCTTTTTGTGGTTATTGTGGCAGCAATGGGCTTCGCTTTCCCGAGCATGATGTCTGTGGACATATTCAATTCCGTGCTCTCGAACCTCCTGATGATATTTGTAATAGCAGAGCTCATGATAATAATACTGATTATTCATAGAATAGAGCAGAAGTGATTTCTGTAGTTTATGCGGGCTGAATCAATTTTATGCTTAGTAATACCGCCATTTCACTCGCCTGACCCCGCAGTCCAGAATGCTTTTATCCTGTTGTGCAGAAATAATGGATAGGTAATTTCATGAACCCAAAGGAGATATCTTCAAAGGAGAGCCGATTCACAGGAGGGCATCGAGCATGCGCAGGCTGCCCTGTTCCTGGCATGGTAAAGCAGATTCTGGCAGCTACGGACAATGTGGTTGTTTCAAATGCCACGAGCTGCCTTGAGGTCACCTCCACAATATACCCGTTCAGCTCATGGAAGGTTCCGTGGATACACTCGCTTTTTGAGAATGCCCCTGCCACAATATCAGGAGTGGAAAGCGCTTACAAGTCCCTTAGGGGAAAAGGCAGGATAAAAGAGAATATAAAATTCCTTGCAATAGGCGGCGACGGCTCCTCATATGACATAGGCTTGCAGTCGCTTTCAGGAGCTCTTGAGCGCGGCCATGATTTTGTTTATATTGCATATGACAACGGCGGCTACATGAACACAGGCAACCAGCGCTCGTCAGCAACGCCAATGGGAGCAAACACCACAACCACGCCTGTCGGAAGCCAGAGGCAGGGAAAGCTACAGAACAGAAAAAACCTGACAGAGATATGCGTTGCGCATAACATACCATATGTTGCCCAGACAGCTGTTCATGCTTACTGGGATTTGACAGAGAAGATAAAAAAAGCTTTTGCAAACACTCCAAGCGTTGTAGTGATTCTCAGCCCATGCGTGGTGAACTGGGGAATTTCCTCTGATTCTGCTATTCAGATATCAAAGCTTGCTGCAGAAACGTGCTTCTGGCCGCTTTACGAAGTGGAGAACAGGAAATATAAAATCAATTTCAAGCCTTCTGAGAAAAAGCCTGTGGAGGAATTTCTGAAGAACCAGGCAAGGTTCAAGCACCTTTTCAAGGACGAGAACAAGCATTTGATTGGGCAAATCCAGAAGAATGTGGACGCAGAATGGGAAAGGCTGAACAAGCTTGCTCAGCAGGTTTAATTCAATCTTCGAATGACAGGGAGCAAGAAAAGCGGAAGGGCTTCGCGAGCAAAATACTCGTTTGGGAAACCTTGGTGTTTGTCCTGACCATTTGTTATCGAGAAATCACACACCTTTTTAATTGATTTCTGCCAATAGTTTGATAGCTATGATAGACTTTGACATGATGATAAGCAATTTCCTGAAAAGGGAGAGCAGGCCCAAGACAATAGGCAGATACTACCCTTCTGAGATAGGCTCATGCCTGCGAAAGGTATGGTATTCATACAAACATCCCAAAGAGGCTGACATAGAGCTGATAAAGATATTTGAGCTCGGCAACATGATACACGATTTTGTTTCAAAGGTTATAGAGAGCGACAAGAATCCCCACGTGGAGCTTCTGGAAAAAGAGCTTCCCCTGCAGAAGGACATGAAAGATTTTGTGATTTCAGGGCGCCTTGACGACCTGCTTCTGCTGAAAGAAGACGGCAAAAAAGTGCTTGTTGAGGTGAAGTCCACAAAAAGCATAGAATTCACAACAGAAGCTTCGCGCAGCCATGCCATGCAGCTCCAGCTTTACATGCATATAACAGGAGTTCATAACGGCATTGTCCTTTATGTGGACAAGAACAACCTGAAAAGCAAGGCATTTGAGATAAATTACGATCCTGAGCAGGCTGAGGAAATTTTCAAGCGCTTCATAGAGCTTAACCTGTGCCTGATATCAGAACAGCTGCCGCTTGACGAGGCAAAGCGCGAGCCCGCTTTGATGTGGATGTGCAGGTATTGCGATTACAACGACAAGTGCGACAAGAACGAGAAATAAATTTCTGGGAGCAAGCAAATGGCTGGGCGGCATTTCATAATTGCATACGTATCGAGCCTGCCCTCACTTTGACATGCTTCCCTTAATTATTTTTGCCGAACCCCTACTGCTTCTTGACTCCAATTATTTTTCCTGTGCTATAATCTCCGAATTTCCCGATTCTTACAACACGGATTTTCATTTTTTCAGCTTCCTTTTTCGTGGCTTCAATGAGTTCCTGGTCATGTCCAAGAGCTATGATGTCGGGACGGAATTTCCTGAGCACAGCAGTGAAGTCATCGGTTTCACCGACCAGAACTTTGTCTGCTATTGCAAGGCGCTCCAGAGCTGCTTTTCGCTTCTCAGCAGGAACTGCATAAGGCTTCCTGTTGTTGGCGTCATTTGTAAGGACAACCACCAGAAAATTTCCCAGCTTCTTTGCCTCTTTCAGGAAGTATTCATGCCCTGGATGAATTAGATTGAAGCATCCTCCTGACAGAACCCTGACTGATTTCATGCTTATTATTTCAGGCTTTTCTTTAAAAAATACAGCGGAGATAATCTATCCATGAAAATAGTTTGTTTTGGAGGCGGCAATGCAGTTTCAAAAGCGGTTCTTCCAGGGCTTATAGGCAGCGGGCATGAAATAACAACCATAACATCAATGACAGATTCAGGCGGATCCTCAGGCCAGCTCAGGAAGGAATTTGGAGTTCTGCCTCCCGCTGACATCATAAAGCACATGCTTGCCTTGTCAAAAGCTCCGGAATGGAAGAAAAAACTGTTCAGCTTCCGCTTTGGCGAAGAGGAATTCTCACCTGGGCATAAAGGGCATAACCTCGGAAACGCGATTGTTGCCTGCCTGGAACTGGAAATGAAAGACTACAGGAAGGTTCTTGATTTTATGCATGATTTTCTAGAAGTCGACGGCAGGTGCCTTCCAGCAACCATAGAAAACACAAGCCTGTACGCAGAGCTTGAAAGCGGTGAAATAATAAAGGGCGAAGATGAGATAGACATTCCGATTGTGCATGACCCCATTCTTAATATACGGAGAATTTTTCTTTCTCCGCCTGCAAAAGCTTATCCTGAAGCGCTGGACGCTTTGAAAAAAGCTGAGCTGATAATAATCGGGCCAGGGGACCTGTATTCTTCTGTGATGCCGTGTTTTTTGTCAAAAGGCATGAAAGAAGCAGTGGAAAAAAGCAAAGCTCTCAAGGTTTTCATATGCCCTGCAATGACCAAGCACGGAGAAACAGATGATTTTTCTGCATCAGATTTTGCAAGCGAGGCTGCCAAATACGCGGGAAAAATTGACTTTTTCATTTACAACTCCCAACTTCCTGAAAAATCCAGGATAGCATCATATAAAAAGGAGTATCCGGCAGCATCAGGACCTGTTGAGGCAGGCCAGGCTCTGGACAGCAGGTTCATAGGCAGCCCGCTGCTTATAAAATCAGGAAAAATAATTTACGACCCCCAAAAGGTCGCAAAAATAATATTGGGCTTGAAGTGATTCCATGAAAAACATGCAGGCACTTATTCTGGCAGCTGGCGAATCTTCAAGGTTCTGGCCATTGAACACGAAGCACAAATCCCTGGTAAGGATAATGGGAAAGCCCATAATCCAGCACACTATTGACGGGCTTAGAAAATCAGGAGTTAATGATGTTATCATAATACAGGGACCTGGGAAAGAAATTGAAAAAGAGCTTGGCAAGCAGCCAGGAATCAGGTACGCGGTGCAAAAAAAGACTAAAGGAATGGGCAATGCTGTGATGCAGGCTGAGAAGCTTGTCAGGGGAAACTTCCTGGTTCTTAATGCAGAGCGGTTTGACTCAGCTGAGCATGTTGCGCAGCTTATGAAGAATGAAGCATATTTTGCTGTGCTTGCTTCAAAGACAAAGGAGCCCTGGCTATATGGCATGCTTAAAATTGAAAAAGGGAAGGCTGTTGGGATAACAGAGAAGCCCAAGCGCGGCAGGGAGCCATCTGACCTGAAAGTTGTGGGCATCTACCTGCTTCCGAGGGATTTTTTCAAGTGCTACAGGAAGGTTAAGGAGCATATGTACGCATTTGAAGACTGCCTTAGCCTTATGATGAAAGACTGCCCGGCAAAGATTGTGATGTCAGATTATGAAAACCTGCCCCTGAAATATCCCTGGAATGTTCTTTCAGTTTCCATTTCTGCAATGCTAAGGGAAAAGAGAAAAGACATTTCAAAATCAGCGAGGATTGCAAAAAGCGCTGTAATTGAGGGCTATGTTCATATAGGAGATAATTCCAGGGTGCTTGAAAACGCTGTGATAAAGGGACCCTGCTTTATCGGAAAAAACTGCCTCATAGGCAACAATGCCCTTGTCAGGGAGTCGGATATAGAAGACCACTGCGTAATAGGCGCAAACTGCGAGGTCGCGCGCAGCGTGCTGCAGGAAAATATTCATCTGCATTCAGGATATGTCGGCGATTCTGTTATTGCAAGGAACTGTAAGATAGGAGCAGGAATAATAACAGCAAATGTGCGCACTGACAGGCAGGCTGTAATGTCTGTTGTTAAAGGCGAGAAAATCAGCACAGGGCTAAGCTCGCTGGGTTGCATGATAGGCGAGAACTGCAAGCTGGGAATTGGCGTGAAGACAATGCCGGGCGTTCTTATAGGAGACAACTGCGAAATAGGGCCGTGCTCTGTTGCGATGAAAAACATAAAATCAAATACGAGATTCCACACAAAATTCCACAGGATTGTGAAGAAGGTGAAAACCAGAAGAAGCAGGTGATTAATGGTATGGCTATAAAAGCTGTCATGTTTGATGCTGACAACACTTTGTACAAGCTCGTAAAGGAAAATGCATATGAAGAAAAATTTTCCTATCTTGAAAAGGAAACAGGAATCAAGAAGGAGAAGATAAGGGAAACGTGGGAAAAAATAAAAGAGAATCTCGTCAGGACTGAGAAGAAGACTGAAAAAAGGACAAGGGAATACAGCACAAATCTTGCGCTCCTGAAGCTTGGCGTCGAGCCTAAAAAAGCACAGGAGCTTACGAAAGACTGCCTGCGCATATTCTGGAAAAGAATAATGAAAGACATTGCTTTTGACAAAGACGTGAGGAAGACTATTCAGTACCTGAAGCAGAATTATAAAGTCATTATCACAAGCGAAGGCTTTCCCCCAAATCTCAAAGAGAGGCTCAATACAGTTTTCATAGACTGGAAGAAGTACTTCAACTTCATCATTGGACCAGAAAAAATCGGAGAGATGAAACCTTCAAAAAAGTACTATGAAGCTGCCCTGAAGAAGCTCAGGATAAAACCTGAAGAAGCAATTGTCATAGGCGACTCCTGGGAAAAGGACCTGAAACCAGCAAAGGAGCTTGGAATAAAGACAATTCTCATTAACCAGAAAATTGAAGGCTCCCCAACCCACTGGATCCGCAGCCTGAAGGAGATTGAGAAGATATTATGATTAAATGATTAAACAACAGACAAAACTTTCCTTATAACTTCAGCAGCCAGGAAGCCTGTTTTTGAAGGAAGCTCGCGAGCAGAGATTTCATTAATATCCATGCCAATGACATTTTTTCCCTTGAGCTTTTCAATGATTTCAAAAACTTCTTTTGGCGTCAAGCCGTTGGAAACAGGAAATCCAGTTTCAACATAGCATGGGTCAAAAACATCCATGTCAATTGTCAGATAGATTGGCTCGCTGGCGCTTTTTATGGCATCAGGGCCTTTCTTTATTCCCAGCTGCTTCTCAGCTTCAAGCTCTTCAGCGCTTGCTTCACGAGTTCCAATTTGTATAATATCACAGTTCAGCTTCTCCTTAGCCCGCCTCGCCCATGTGGCGTGCGAATAAGCATTACCAAGATAATCGTTTCTCAAATCCCTGTGGGCATCAAGCTGGATGATAGCTCTAGGTTTCAATGCTTCAACAACAGGGAGCGTAACCAAATGCTCACCGCCAAGAATAACCAAAAAAGCTTTGTTGTTCAGCTCTCTTATCTGCCTAATAGTTTCCCTGACGCGCTCTGCAGTAAGCTCGTAGCTTCCAGGCACAATTTCCAAGTCTCCTAAATCGCAGATTTTCATGCTTGTGAAATCCAATCCACTTTTCTGGTCCAACCCCTCAATCAGCTTCAGCGCTTCCCTAACCATGACAGGACCGTAAGCGCTTGAATCGCTTATGGACGTTGAGCTGAATGGGATGCCTAAGAATATCACTTCAGCTTCTTCAACCGGATAATTATATGGAACAAAGCTGTTCGAGACATATAAAAATTCTGACATTTTAACACCCCATCCATTTACATTGCTTAAATAATTTTATTAATAATCATCTTTAAAGCAGATGGTTAAAAATGCCATTTATTCTAGGAAACAAATACAGGGGAAGGAGATTCAAATTGCACTGGGATATACCAAACTATGATAATATGAAAGTTGAAATATTCCAAAGAAACGAAGAAAAAAAGTATCGTGCCCTTGTTCTAACATTGGCAGACGGAATTAGATAAAATTAAGCATTTAATTTTAAAAGCTATTCATAATCGCTTCCAATAACTTCCCTTATGCGCTTCGCGAGCTCTCGCCCTATTCCAGGCACCTGCTTAAGCTCTTTCTCGCTTGCTGTGAAGACAAATTCAGGGCACTTGAAATGCTTGAGAAGATTTTCAGCTCTCACACTGTCAATGTCAGGCAGGCTGGAAATCAGGAACTTCTGCATCTTCTTTGTGGTTCGTGGCTTCTTGCCAAATCTCACTTTAATCTCCTTGTCGTTTCCAAACTGCTCGCGGTTTGCTATGGCAACCAGCATTTCTGCTGTGTCAAAGCCTGATTTTGTGAATAATATCGGCACGCTGAAGTCAATGGCTATAGCAGCCAGCGCTCCGCGAATGGCTTTAGGGTTAACATTCCCTGAATAAAGCTCATTTCCCTCTATTATCAGGAGAGGATTCTGAAAATTGCTTTTCATATTAGAAAGCTGCTCAAACAGGCGGCCGTCTGTGAGGCTGGAAACAAAATCGCTTGTAGTCTTTCTCTCGCACACAACACGGTCAGAAAGCAGAAAGTCCCCAATTTCAAGCATCTTCTCCTCAAGTTCAGCCTTGCCATTAAGCCCTGCCATCACAAGCGACTTGGCTTCGCGCGAGTCGTATATTATTTTTGGCTTTTGTTCATCTGGCATAACATCATTTTATTTTATTAATAAATTAATCCCCAAATTTATTCAAGTCAGTCTGGTTCCTCATGCTTTCCATGATTCTTTTCATTTTCTTCTCCTTGTGGTATGCTGTCCAGTAATATGTCTGGTCGCGGGTTTTCTTGGTCACAAGTACAAAAAGCTTTCCTTTCTGGTCCCTGCCCACGCGGCCGCGGCGCTGTATGGTTCGAATTTCGCTTGGCACAGACTCATAGAATATGGCTGTGGTTGCAGAGCCCAAATGAATTCCTTCTTCGCCAATGGATGTCGTGATGAGCGTGTTGTATTCGCCAGATTCATATAATTTTATCAAGCTTATCTGGTCCTTTTGCGTGAGCCCGTCTTCTCCTGCCTGGCCAACAAGCAGAACTGGCTTGCAGTTCTCTATTTTTTCCAAAGCTTCTTTTATGAATTTCACAGTTGAGCGGAACTGCGCAAAAATCATCAGCCTGTTTTCAGGATTTTCCAGCTCGCTTTTCACTATCTCTTTCAGCTTTTCCACCTTCGGATGGCTCTCTATTTTTTCAGCTTCTTCAATGACTTTCAGCAGCCTTGGGTCTTTTGCCAGCCTTGCATCAGCTTTGCTCTTCTTCAGCTTGGCGCTCTCAAGAATCTTCTTGATGTAATTTCTCAGCGATTCTATTGTCTGGGTTTCCAGAAG
>CAZBKL010000014.1:0-14103 GCA_964492465.1 uncultured archaeon | reverse complement strand
CAATACATTGCAGTAACACGCCAAGGAACTTCTGCAAAAATATATAGGAATGGTGTCGAAGTAAGCTACCTTTCACAAGGTTCTCATCTAAACCCGACAAGCACTAATAAATATGTCTATGTCGGTTCTTCAGGCATCTCAAACTGGTTTAATGGTACAATAGACTCAATCCGCATATGGAACCGCTCTTTATCACAAGCAGAAATAGTAGCTGAAATGAACTCACCAACCAGAGTTTCAGAGAGCAGCTCAGTTGGCGTGTGGGAATTCAACGAAGGAAATTACACAAAGGCTTATGACGCTCATTTATGGACAAGCTCTGGGAAATATGGGAACGGAATGAAGTTTAATGGGGTGAATGATTATGTTGCTTTGGGAAATCCAAGCTCCTTGAACTTGCAGACAGCAATTACTATTTCAGCATGGGCGAAATTCAATTCATTAGCAGGTTATCAATTAGTCATAGCAAAAGAAACAGGCGACATTTACCAGTATTGTTTTGGATGGCGAGGCGATAACAGATGGGTTTTTTACTTTGGAGACAATGCAATACCAGAATATACTATGTCATCATCCTTGCAAACTGACACATGGTATCATCTTGCTGGAACTTCGCAGGTGGGCGGAACTCATAATTTTTATATAAACGGTGCTTTAATAAACTCGACTGCAGGCCCTTCATCGGTGCCTTCTTCCGGGACAATAAAACTTGGTCATGCCGAAAGTGCGGGGTTTTTAAGCAACTGGCTCAACGGCTCAATAGATGCAGTCAGGATATGGAATCGCAGCCTGTCAGCAACAGAGATAAGCGCAGAAATGAATTCGAACATACCAGTAAGTGGAGACAGACTATTAGGCAACTGGGAATTTGAGGAAGGCTCTGGCTATTCAACAAAGGACACGCACAACTGGGTTGCTGGGCAGGTCGGGGCTGGGTTGAATTTCAATGGGATAGGGGATTATGTTGCCTTAAGCAACATAATAGAAAGTTCGAACTATTCAATAGGTGCATGGATAAAGACTCCGTATACTGGAACAAGCTGGATGGAGATTTTCGACCAAGACTCGGACGGCAACCACCAGATAAGGGTTGAGATAAGAGGCGGATACGCTTTATTTGAAACATATGAAGCAGGAGCCTATGTTGTAAACGGAACTTCCAATATAGCTGATGGAAACTGGCACCATGTAACTGCTATGAAGTCAGGAGCCACAGGATATCTCTATGTGGATGGAACACTTCAAAATACCAGCACGGTGGTAAATGTTTCTTCCACAAACAAGTCAACAATTGGTTCTTTGCGCTATACCGGAAATACATATTTTTTCAACGGCTCAATAGACGAGGTGATGATTTACAGCAGGGCTCTTTCTGAGAACGAAATCAAAGGAACGCATTACGGGATGTGCGGGAGGTGAAAAAGATATAAATTATCAATCCAGCCTTTCTATTCCAAAAACTGCCAGAATTAGCCTGTCTCCTGCTTTCTCAAGTTCCTTCGAGGTTCTGCCCTGTATGACGACCTTCTTTCCTTCCAGAATCACGGAATTATCTGTTGCCCCTGTTCTCGGGCCCTTGAGCTCTATTATGGCATCTGCTTTTTCTGCTTCAGAAGAATTGCAGGCGGTGAAATTTTTCGAATCATTGAAATTCGTGTAATATGTCGTTAGCTTAAGCACGACATTGTATGAAACAACAACAAAATAAGAATTTTCCTGCTCATTGGAGCCGTCAAAAACCAAGCAAACAAGCGTTGCATTGTCAAAAAGAGCCTTTGCGCCAGCAGGGTCATTTATCGGAATCTTAAGAGATTCAAGCAGATTTGTGTTGAAGCGGTATTCTGTATCGTATATGGCTATTGAAGTTACGTTTCTTTCCTGGAAAATGCAGCCGCTCGAAAGCATCGAAGCGCTGGCAACTGCTGCAAATGCGAGCAGAAAAGCGAATTTAACATTTCCCATACCATTTAATAAGAAGCAATGCTTAAATTTATTTTCCAGAAACAAAATGATGTTATGATTATATCAATATCAGGGACTCCTGGAACAGGAAAAAGCTCTGTTGCGAAGCTGGTCAGCAGAAGCCTTAACGCAGAGCTTGTTGACCTGACAAAATTTATCAGGAAAAGAAAACTCAGCTGTGGCTTTGACCGAAGCATGAAATCAATGATTGTGGAAATAGAAGCCATAGGAAAGGAATTTCATAATTTTATGAGGGAGAGCAAGCCCGAGGTTATTGTGGTTGAAGGCCACTTATCGCATTTTGTCTCCCCTGACATATGCTTTGTTCTCAGGCTTCAGCCAGACATTCTGGAAAAGCGCCTGAAAAAGAGGCAGTATTCAAAAGCCAAGATAATGGAAAACATAAGGGCAGAAATTCTGGATATTGTTTATGCTGAGGCTGTTGAGAAATGCAAGCGCGCCATGCAGATAAACGCCACTGGAATGGAGCCGGCAAAGCTCGCTGAGCGAATTTTAAATACTTTACGCAGCAAAAAATACAGAAGCGACAAAATTGACTGGTCGAAAAGATACCAGAAATATTTGAAATAATTTAAAAATATTAAGGTGTTCAAAACTCTCGGCAAACCATTTCTTATGGTTTTCCGGAGTTTCCACACCTCGTAAAATATTTTAAGGTGTAGAAATGGGAAAGAAACTGCCTGAAGAGCTCGTAAAGCGAATGTTTGAGAACATGTACGTATGCCGCAGGTGCAACGCAAAGCTCAAGGCACAAATTTCTGTGATAAAGTCAGGCAAAGCGAAATGCAGGAAATGCGGCTCCAAACAGCTGCGGCTTAAGGCAAAGGAGAAGAGGGGAGCCAAGTAAGTTCTGAAATCATACAGAATAAAGCATTAAAAACGTTTTTCCTTAATTAAGAGTAGTGAAATTAATGTACTTCAACGAGATATGGACAGAAAAATACAGGCCCAAGAGATTTGAGGACATTGTCGGGCAGGAAAACATCATAGAAAGACTAAGCTCATTTGTAAAGAGCAGGTCAATGCCCCACTGCCTTTTCACAGGCCCTGCTGGCACAGGAAAAACAAGCACTGCGCTGGTCATGGCAAGGGCATTCTTCGGCGGGGGATGGCAGTCAAATTTCCTTGAGCTCAACGCGAGCGATGAAAGAGGGATAGACACTGTGAGGACAAAGGTAAAGGACTTTGCCAGGACAATGCCTGTCGGAAACCAGTTTAAAATAATATATCTGGACGAGGCTGATGCACTAACAAAGGACGCGCAGCATGCTCTGCGAAGGACCATGGAAAAATACTCCTCAGCATGCAGGTTCATACTTGGATGCAATTATATCTCTAAAATCATTCTTCCTATTCAGTCAAGGACAGCTGTTTTCAAGTTCCGGCCGCTAGATGAGCAGCCTCTTACAAGCTTCCTTATGCGGATTTCTGCTGCTGAGGGCCTGAAAGTTGACGAGGAAGCTTTCGCAGCGCTTTATGGCATAAGCGAAGGCGACCTGAGAAAGGCTGTGAATATTTTGCAGACAGCTGCTGCCACAGGCAAGAAAATCAGCGCTGAAATTGTTTATTCTGTGGCGTCAAACCCGAACCCGCATGATGTCAAAAAAATGCTTGAGATGGCAATGGGAAAGAGCTTTGAAGAGTCGCGCAAAATGCTTCTGATGCTGCTGCGCGAGCAGGGGCTGAGCGGCGAAGATATCATAAAAGAAATTCACAACCAGATTTTTCTCCTGCCGCCAGAGGACGAGAAAAAAGCAAGAATGATAAGCCTCACAGGCGAGTGCGAATTCCGCCTTGCAGAAGGATGCAATCCTCAGGTGCAGCTCGAGGCTTTGCTTGCTCAGATTATGGTATGCTAGATTCTGGCATGGCTCTTTCTAGGGAGACCCGCCATCCTTTTTGCTGCAGCCTGTCAGGTTGCTAAATTGCCCGCTTCCGTTTATCCAGTAGCATGAGCTGAACGTATAATCAAGTATCCTGAAATCCGTGGCATCATTCAATTCAGCGCTCCTGTTGTAAAGCTTTATTTTTTTCTCAGTGCCGTTGATTCTGGCAAGGATGGGAATTATGGAGAAATAATTATCCCCTTTTATATCACCGCTTACGCTAACGACTTTCCTTGAATATGACAGCTTAGCATGCGTTGTTCCGCCAACCACGCAGGGAATCTCATAATATATGTTCACGTTCTGGTCCTTATTGACACCCTGCATAAAGCATATGCTTTTCATGTCAAATTTGGTTCCGTCCCTCCAGTAAAGCAAGTAGTTATCATCCAAGCCACGCTTGTCGTTTCCGAAAAAAGCCCACACATCAACCTTTTCCGTGGGGTGCACGAAATACTTGACCAGCGTTATGTTGTCAGGAATGGCTGAACGCGCATAATCGCAGCAGGTATTGCTCCTGGCTGATTCCTGCGAACAGCCGCTTATTGCGATAATTGATAATATGAGCGCAGCGAGAACAATCTGCATTTTCATGACAAATACTTGCCATCGGATTTTTAAATAAATATACAGGTCAAATGCCGGAGATGGGATTACCTTGGAAAGCAGAGCTTTCCAGGTTCCCGAAAAGCTAATGCTTTTCGAGGATGAACCCAAATGGGTTCAAATGCCGGAGATGGGATTACCTTGAAAATGCAAAGCATTTTCAGGTTGCCGAACAAACGAAGTTTGTTCGAGCATGAACCAATGTTCAAATCCCGAATATGCCGGAGATGGGATTTGAACCCACGACCTCCGCGTTTCCCAGTCTTCAACCAGGCAATCAAAACCGCCTGTCAGAGCTCATGGAAGCCCATGAGCGCGGCACTCTACCAGCTGAGCTACTCCGGCGTGTATTGATAAACTTTATGCCAAAACCATAAAAGCATTACTTAATAAGTTTCACGCGCAGTAGAGGTCAGGAAAAATTATTTCCGGGATTTCTTTCTCAATCTTCGTGGTCGCTCTCTGGAAAGAATAAATGCGACAACCAAAACTGCTATTGCTGCAATAACCATTATTATTGCCAGTATATCTAACCACATGTTTCGCGATCCAGCAAAAGCAGGCCATTCCATCAAACCACTCTTCTATAAGGCATTCCTCCTGACATCCACCTCCTCAGGCTCTCCCTTTTCATCGCCAATCAGGTGGAGCAGCTTTTCCCTGTTCTTATGGTACATGATTAGGTATTTTGCCACATCTTTCAGGGTGTGCATATTATTTTTAAACATCCAATTCAGAACTTTCTTCCTGTTTTCTATCTCAGCGTAAATATCGCTTATAGGAACGCCCTTGTTTATTGATATTTTGTTCAAAACCCATGAGTAGCCGCTGTATTCAATGCTGTCATCAGAAGGCACCCAGTAAAAAACCCGGTTGGCGCTTGCTTTTCCAGTATCCTTGTCGATGCCCTGAACTTCCATTACTTCCTTAACCCTCCTTGCTGACTTGCCCTTCTCCCTGGCATGAACCATTATTATAGCTATGTCCAGCACTTCTATCAGGGAAGGCGATAGCTTTATCGGCGGAGATTCCAAACGCTTCACCACATCATCCAGCGATGCTGCGTGGATGGTGGAAAAAGAAGGATGGCCTGACGCCATGCCCTGGAACATTACATAGGCTTCTTCGCCACGCACTTCGCCAACTATCAGGTAATCAGGATTCTGGCGGAAAGACTCCTTTAGCAAATCGAACATGGTGACCTCACCTATCTTGGAGCCTGTGAATCCTAATCTGGAAACGCCAGGTATCCAGTGCTCATGTGGAAGCGATATTTCCCTTGTATCTTCTATGCTCACTATCTTGTACTCTATGGGAACAAAGAGCGATATTGCATTAAGAAATGAAGTTTTCCCTGTTGCTGTGCCGCCGCATATCAGTATGTTTGCCCTGGATTCTACCACGAACCAGAGGTATGCAAGCAGGTCCAGCGAAGCTGTTTTGTTCATCATCATGTCCACCGGAGTGTAAGGCTCTTTCCTGAATTTTCTTATGGAGAAAGTCGGGCCTCGCGTGGTCACATCGCTAGCAAGAGTGGCTTGCACTCTTGTGCCGTCGGGAAGTGAGCCATCAAGCATCGGCTCAGCATAGCTGATGTATCTATCACAGCGCTCAGCCAGCTTTACAACAAATTCCTTGAGAGTCTGGATGTCGTTATAAATTATATTGGTTTTTATCGAGCCGTATTTCTGGTGCACTATATATATTGGGCTGTTTACGCCATCTGCTCCTATATCTTCTATAAAAGGATCATGCAGCATCGGCTCTATTTCATTGAAGCCGACAAAGTCCCTGTAAATATAATATGCTATTTTCACGTATTGCTGCTGGGTTAGCGTGAAGCCGTATTCTTCAATAAGGCTCTGAATCTTGTTTTCAAGAAACATCATGAGCTCTTTGTCGTTCCTCACAGCAGCAGGCGATATGTTGACTGTTTCCAAAAAGCCCTGCTTAAGCTTGATCAGCACTGCTTTTTCTTCGTCAGAGAGCGCAGGCTCCACCACATTGTATACAAGAGAATTTTCAATTATATCCTTCCTTATAACCGCATATGAAAAAGGCTCTATGAGGGCGTATCTGACAGGAAACGTGTCAGGAAGAATCTGGAACTTTCTCGGGGGAGATATGCGAAATTCTATATATTTCATTTTTTTGCGGCCGAACCTGAATTTGAAGAGCTCGTCAATGGATTTTTTCTCCTTTTTAATCTGGGGCTTCTCGCCTGGCTTTTCCAACGGCCCTTCCTTGAGTATATTTATCATTTGCGCTGCATTTGATTTTCTTAACTCCGAGGAATCTTTTTTCGCTTTCTTCGCCCCGAAATTTAACAGCTTTTCGAACATGGAAACCAGTAATTATGAAGACTAATTATACATGGTGAGCACAACTCACCTGTATGCTGATGCTCAGGGAAACCCCAAGCTTTATCTTGGAGATATTAGAGCATCATCATAATTATTGTTCGCGGTTATATTAATTTTAAAAGTGTTAGAACTGGCTTCCCATTGCCCTGCTTTTTCTTGACTTGCCAATCTGGACTATGCCCCGATGCCGGGCGCAGCTTGGGCAGACGTACATTTTGTTCTGTAAGGACATGGTTTTGACTTCCCTGCGGAGAAACGGGTCTGTTATGCGGAAGCCCCTGTGCGAAACAAAGCACTTGTATCGCGGCGCGAGCTTGCCGCAGAAGCCGCAGTTCACGTATTTCTCCTGCCCCCTTCCTCCTGTGTGCTGGTATGTTCTCTTATATGGCGCTGACATTTTCTCACGCTAATATTTTCAAACTATACTTTAAATATCCTTTCCATATCCTCCCAGCTGGCGCTGGTCTTTATTGCAGATTCTGAGAATGATGTGCGCGAAGCTGGAAAGCCGGCTCTGGCTATTGCGAAAATGATGTCGCTAAGCTTCATATTGAGGCTGAATTTTCTTGCTATTGCGCTGCTTTCATAATAGAAAATTTCATCAGATTCGTTCATCATCTCTCTGAGGAAGCGCTGTGCCTGGAATCCACGCTTCTTTGCTTGGTCCAGAGCAGCAGAGCAAAAATTACCATCCTTGAGAGGGTCAAGATATAATTTTCCCAGAAAATTTTCTTTGTCCATTGCTTCTTTTCCAACACGCCAGGAATCGCCTGACACTGACAAAAAATTGAAATTTTTCATCAGCTCTTCAACTTTCTCAGCGCTTTTCTCAACAATGCCAAACAGCCGAACATAATGCCTGCGGGAATAGCAGAGAACAGGCGTGAAGCATTTGTTATGCTTGGCGAGCTCGCGCATTACGAAGCTAAGCAGAATTCGCGTTCCCAATTCTTTGCTGAAATCACAGGTGAAGCTTGGAATTCCGTATCTGCGCTCAGAAACTTCAGGATAAACGCCGAACAGCGTTGCAGTGTCTGTGGCTGTTATGCAAATAAGCCCGTAATCACCAATGGCTCTGGCAACAGAATCTATGAACAGAAACGGCGAGCCAAACGGATCAATGTCAATTATGTCAAAGCTGCGCTCTGCAAGAAGCATGTTGGCATCTGTGTTTGTGATTTCAATCTCAACATTGTTAGCCTGGGCATTCTGCCTTGCCAGATCAAGCGCGTTCTCATTCGAGTCGTTTGCACAGACAGAAAGGCAGACTTCTTTTGCATACCTTACAGCGCGGGCGCCTGTTGCGCAGAGCAGGTCGCAAGTTGTCGGAGCTCTACCGAACCTGCTTTCAAAAATCTTTGCGAAAGCAGAAAGCACGCAGACGCTAAGGTTACGGTCTGTTTTCATTTCAGGATTGTAAAAGCCAAGCCTTCGGGCATGCTCTGGTATGTCTGAAACAGGAACCTTCAGCTGAACAGAGCCTTCTAAAACTTCTTGGTAGTTCATGGCAATCAAATATAAATTTGCAGAAGAGCTTTAAAACGAGCCGCGATATAAAAATATTTTACAAAGGTGAGAAGATGGTTTCGGAGCTGGAGAAGCTGAAATTCCAGAAGAGGCTCGCTGAAAAAATTAAGAGCGTAAAGAAGCCCTATTATGTAAAAATTAAAGGCAAGAAAATAGTTGTTTTTCCAAAGGTTTACGCACCGAGGACAGATACAATGCTTTTTCTTGATAGCATGAGGGTTGAAAAGGGCGAGAAAGTTCTAGACATGGGTTCTGGCACAGGCATTCTTGGAATTTTTGCTGCTAAAAAAGCAGGAAAAGTTGTTTGCGCTGATATAAGCCCATACGCAATTGAAAACATAAGGAGAAACATAAAGCCCCAAAACCTGAAATCAAAAGTCAAAGCTGTGAGAAGCGATGTTTTCAAGAATATAAAAGGAAAGTTTGATGTCATAGTTGCTAATTTTCCTTACACTAATTGGTTTTCTGAAAATTATGCTGAAATATCCCACTGGGATAGTGACAATAAGGCTGCTATTTCATTTTTGAATAATGTAAATAAATTCCTTGGTGATAAAGGTAGGTCGTATTTCGGATGGGGCGATTTTGCTGACCAGGATCTTATCCTGAAGCTTGTTTCAAAAAACAAGCTTGTGATTGACAGGATATTTACGCGAAAAAGCAAAGAGGGGCCCAAATGCAAATTTTTCGTTTTCGAGATAAGGAAGTCAAAAAGGTAATAATTCCAGCAAATAATATTCATCACAGAGGTAATTTCTTGTTGCGAGAATCCTGTATTTATAGCGGTATTTTTTCATCAGCCTTAGCAGATCACTTACAAAGCCCGTTATCCCGTAAATCATTATGATTTTCCCGTCAGGATTTAGGTGCTTCCTTGAATCTCTGAGCATGGATTTGATGATTTTTGCATTCTCATCAACAAACATTTTTTCGATGTATGTGCCGTTGAATTTGAATCCGCCTTTTCTGAAAAACGGGAGATTTGCAAGGATTAAATCGAATTTTTCTTTTTTTCTTATCGGTCCAAACACGTCACCTTCTCTTATCTCAATCCTGCCGCTCATTTTATGCATCTTCACATTTCTCTTTGCGCAATTTATTGCATAAGGGCTTATGTCTGTAGCTACAACTTTCGAGGCTCCATCATAGATGCAAAATATTGCATAAATCCCAGATCCTGTTCCCATATCCAGAACAGCAGAATTCCTTTTTAGTTTCAGCTCTTCTAAAAGAAGGGATGAGGCTTTTCCAAGGTTTGGGCAGAAAACTTTCGGATATATCCAAAGATTTATGCCCATGACATTTGTTTCTATGGGCTTTTTTTGCTTTTCATGCAAGCGTATTATTTCTTTGAGATGCTCATATAAAAATTTCATCTCATTTCCTGTAGCCTGCCTCAGCTTTTTTGACACTTCGTTCTGCATAGAATTATATAGAAAATTAAACCAATTAAGCCTTTAATCCCATCTTCTTTGGCAGCTCGCCTATGTTTTCAACCATGTCATCACCGCTGATTCCTACGCCAATGACATTGCAGCCGGCAGCTTCACCGGTCTTCATATCAGCTTCTGTGTCACCAACAAGCACAGCATGCTTTGGTTTTGCTCTCAGGACTTTGCAGGCTTTTATGACCATTTCAGGGTTGGGCTTGCCATTTGAAACATCGCTTATGGTCACGACAACATCAAAATACCTTTCGATGTCAAATCTCTTTAGTATTTTGAAGACAGTCTGGCGTTCGGTGTTTGTCACGAGCGCGATTTTGAATTTTTTCTTCAACATCATCAGGGCTTTCCTGGATTCAGGAAAAATTTTCACACCCATGCTCAGCTCGTCGAATCTTTGGTTGCAGTATTTCACAGCATCGTCTTTGAAGAGGGGATTTTTGAAGTCAATCCTGAACATTTTTACAACTCCCCTGACAGTGCCTATGTCTCCGTACCTGCTGAAATAAACTTTTTTTGTTATGGGCTTGCTGCCGAATTTCCTGAGAGTGTCGTTAAACGCAATCCACCAGGCTTCAGAAGAATTTATTATAACACCGTCCATGTCAAAAAGAATTGCCTTGACTTTCCTTTTTTTTATTACCCTTTTTTTGAGGCGGCTCAGTATGCTCATCAAAACAACCCATTAAAAATCATTTCAGCCTTAAGGTTTCCATGTTTTTCATGGCAGTTGTTTCTGCCCTGAAAACAGTGTGCATGAGCCTTGCAAGCTCAACGCACTTGGAATTTTCCCCATGATCGACAAGTATTTTTTTCGGAGTCGTCCGAAGGTGCTCAACAAAATTGACAAGCTCTTTCTGCGGCGAGTGCCCGCTCAAGCCTTCTATTGTAACAGTTTCCATGTTAAGCTCCATGCTCTTGCCGTTCATCGGAATGACTTTCCAGCCTTTCTGTATGCGCTTCCCTGTTGTGCCTTCGCCCTGGTAGCCGACAAATGCGAGCGTGTTCTTGGCATCTGCCCCAAAGCGCTCAAGGTATGTGAGGACAGGCCCCCCGTTCATCATGCCTGATGTTGATATTATCACAGAAGGACGGGCTTCAGCTATCACTTCTTCGCGCTCCTTCTGAGAGCCTATGCCCTTTATTCGGGGATCAAGAAAAGGATTTTCGCCCTTGTGAAGAATCTTTGACTGCATGGTCTTGGAGAGGAATTCCGGGTAGGCTGTGTGTATCGCTGTGGCATCCCAAAGCATGCCGTCAAGATATATAGGAACATTAAGCTCCTCCTGCGGAACCGAGGTAAGAATGCCTACAACTTCCTGGCCTCTTTCAGCAGCAAAACTCGGTATCAGCACCTTTCCGCCGCGCTGCACAGTGCGCTTTATGGTGCTTATCAGACTCTGCTCTGCATCGCTTCTGGCAGGCGGAACGTCCTCGGCAGAGCCATATGTTGATTCAATAATAATTCCCTCAACTCTTGTGAAGTTCGTTCGCGCAGGCTCGAAAAGCCTCGTGGTCCCGTATTTTATGTCCCCTGTATAAAGCAAATTGTATGTCCCGTTGCCGATGTTGAGGTGTGTCAGGCTGGAGCCGAGCATGTGGCCTGAGTTCTCAAGCGTCAGCCTCATGTCCGGAGCGATATCGCTGACTTCGCCGTATTCCAGAGCCACAGAATGCTTTATGGCTTTTTCAATTCCTTTTGTTCCATATGGCGATTCCTTGTGCTCCCTCTGGCATACGTCAATGTAATCCATGCAAAGCAATGCAAACAAGTCCCTTGTGGGCTCTGTCATGTAAACAGGGCCTACGTAGCCGTACTCGTAAAGATAGGGAACCAGCGCTGCGTGGTCAAGATGGGCATGGGAAATTATGACAGCATCAAGCTTTTGTATAACAAATTCAGGCAGCTCCAGGTGAGGAAAAGGCTTTGGGCCGCCAACAGATATTCCGCAGTCCAGCAGAGCCCTTGTCTGGGGAGTCTGAAGCAGTATGCAGCTTCTCCCGACTTCGCGGAAACCGCCAAGCGCCGTGACCTTAATCCACTCGACATCTTCCATTGGAGAATAAATTTTCTTTCCCAGTTCGTGAAGAAATTTTTTTCTGTTATCAGCGTCCTTATGCAACATTTTTCTTATTGCCATAACAACTTCGCTGTCTATGGCGCAGCTCCTTTTTACTATCGGAGTCCATTTGGTGCTCTCAATTATTTTCCTGACAATCTCGCCGCTCCGCCCTATTACAAGGCCCGGCTTCTTTGCATGCAGTATCACTTTTGAAAACTCCGGCTCGAAATAAATTTCTGTAAGGCCACCTTCTTCGGCCACCATCTCCCTTATGAGCTTCTCAGTCTTCTCCTCGCTCTCTATAAGCGACGGATCAGCACGCACCTCGATTCTCTTTTTCAGCCTGTTGACTATCTCCTTTATAACCCCAAAGGAATTTTTCAGGAACTCCTCGTTTTTTGTATAGAGAACAATCTCGCTGCCCTCGTAGCAGATTTCGCTTATCTTTGCATCTGCAGGAAGGCTCTTTTTTATCTCATCTATTATTACAGAATTATCCCTGCGTTCCCTCTTCTCCTCCATAAAAATTCACTTGTTTTCAGCATCATTATTCATTAACTTGAGCATTATTCTGCGATTAGTAATAATTGTAGAATTGATTTATTGCTCGCTTGAAAATTCAACGCCCTTTTCGGTTATGACAGCTATATCAATTCTCTTGCCGCCTGTATAAACATCCCTCTCCTTTGCAGCTCGTATGGATCTTACTGCCAGGGAAACCGCCTCATCCCTGCTGAGGTTTTCCTTGAACCCGCTTTCAAGAACGCCAAATGCCACAGGAGATCCTGAGCCAGTTGATGTATACTTGTCCTCAGTCACTCCGCCCATTGGGTCTATGTTGAACAAATGGTAGCCTTCTGAATCAATGCCTCCCATTATCATCATGGTTATGTATGGGTAGTATCTTGATGACTGCATTATGTTTGACATCAAAGTGATAGCAGCGCTCGCATTTGAATCACCGTTCTCCATTTTGTAGAGGCTGAGCTCAGCCTGCATGACCCTTATCAGCTGCTGGGCATCGCCGACACTGCCGCTTATGGTTACAACTATCTTGTCATCAAGCTGGAAAACTTTCTTGGCTTCCTTGCTCGAAACCAGATTTCCAAGAGTAGCTTTGCTCTCTGCAGCAAGGACAACGCAGTTGTTGGCTATTATCCCAACTGTTGTCGTTCCTTTCTTTTCATCTGTCATAATCAAGCACTTTCACGGTTTTAGAAACTCTGTCAAAATTATACTAATTAGATGAGCAAAAAAGTATTTAAAACTTAAAAAAATCTGAGTTGTTAAGTCTGTTGGATATGAAGAT
Source organism: uncultured archaeon (assembly GCA_964492465.1). Classification (GTDB taxonomy): domain Archaea; phylum Aenigmatarchaeota; class Aenigmatarchaeia; order GW2011-AR5; family JAHLMP01; genus CAZBKL01. Next base: position 921 of record CAZBKL010000014.1, on the reverse strand, counting down.
GCGCTTTTTAACCACAGATTTCAAAATTAGTCAATTATTTCGAGTTTCAATCCAATTTTTCTCTGAAGTTCATTAGCCATACTTTCTGGCAAATCAAAATAATATTTACCCACTTTCGAGAGATATAGATAACGTATTTTGAGTTTTTTGTTTTTGAACTCAAATCTCCCCATCCATACCTCATTACTTTCTTTCAGTGCTTTCTCTAATAATGTTAGTGGAGATACAATTATTTCTTCTTTGTTTGCGAGAACGAGTTTAATGTAAGCAATATCCTTTGAAAATTTCTTGGGTGAAAGCATTTCAAAATACTGTTTGTATATTACCCCACCAGACAACTCTTCTATGACACGGGAACCATAAGCCTTCCCATCATGTTCTTTTGTTGTTTTGTAAATTACAGATACTTCTTTTTCTGTTAGTGTTGGTGAAGTAGCTTTTTTCTTGAATAAATTGTTAATTAAACCCATAATGTAAATATAAGTGTATTGTTTATAAAATACAACTCATCCTAATCAGCCCCAATCATCTCTCAACAATAATTATTTGCGTCAGATTTCCTGTTTCGTTTTTCTGAAGCATGACTCTTCCTTGTATGATAGCATTGTCATATGATACAATATCAACTCCAGGATACCTCAGAAACATTGAAAACATGTATGCGTCATCTGGGAGGAAGCTCTGGAAAGGGCCGTTGATATAGCTTGGCGAGGCATTCAGCTTCGCATCAATCACATCGCATCCGCCCTGGGTTATGGGTATTATGAAGCCGTTGCCTGAAACCTGCTGGCTGAGCCTGACTGTGTAATTGTCTGTCCTGTTTACAAGGTCTATGTATCCGAAAGTTGAGCCCGTGAACACAATGCCTGTGGTGAAATTCTGCGAAGTGTTGAAGCATGAGTAATACTGGCTTATGTTGCT
>CAZBKL010000013.1:9536-14396 GCA_964492465.1 uncultured archaeon | reverse complement strand
ATATTTCAACAACATCACCTTCTTTAGCCCCAAATCTCTTCATGTTTTTAGTATCTACTCTGACTATTCCATGACCAAAATCGTTTTTGTCTGTAAGTTCCCCTACACGTAACTTAATAGCTTCATTTTTCCCGTTCTTTCCGTTTCCATTCATATTAAAAACCTAATATCCTTAATCATTTTCAAAGCTTTCCATCTGCCTTTTCATTTCCTCAAGCATCTTTTTCTCGAGCAGCATCATCCTTGTCATGTGGAAATCAACCATCTGCTTCCACTTGTCAAAATATTCCTCAACTTCCCTTTCATTGTCTTCCGGGACCATGAAAACCGAGTCTTCAACGCGAATGTGCGGCATGCTTCCAAGCAGGCCTTCACGGTCATAATTGTAGCGCTTCCCTCCTTTTACTACAACCTGCTTGAAGCCATAGAGTTCGCGGAAAAACTGGTTTCGCTCTGTCGGAGTGTGGAATTTCTTTCCTTTGGTGGAAAAGCTTATGAGCACCACGCGCTTTCTAATTTCCGTCATCTTTACCACCATTTCCGCTTAAAATATGAAAGATTCGGAAATTCATGGCGCAACTGAAAATTGTGCTTTCTAATTTCCGGCATCTTCATCATCTGTTGAAAATGGAAACGGAAGACTTGGTTCTGGCGCTTTTATGTTTGATGTCATCACTATCATTATAGCAAAAAGTATTTAAAGTTATTGTGTACGTGAAGCATAACCGCAAGCGCCAAAATAAAAATCACCTTCTATTCTAAAGAAGCGAGAAAGCTTTGTAGACGGTTTTGCCATTATCATTAAGTGCAGGCGAATCGTTGTCGCAATCTATAAGACGATATTTCCTGAGATATATTAAAGATTTTTGGTTGGGTGTTCTCAAAGAAATTGATTCGATCATGTCACGAATTTTCGTTCCAGCATCAGTGATTTTATTTCCAACAACAAGAACTTTCTTTCTCGTTGTATTATTATTCTTGCATTCTATGGTCAGGCCATTTGTTGTGTCGATAGTTATGACAGGCTCTGAAGGGGTGTTTGGGTTTGCGCCATTGCCATTTTTTTCAGTGGCTACGCCTCTTTTATCAAGGCTGGAAATGCAGTGTTTCAGCCCTGTTGCGGGCGGTAGTTCTACCTCGCCTATTCCAGGAAACTTAACAGTGCGGTGTTTTTGAACTTCCCTGCTGTTAAGAATAAAGTTGCCATATGAAGCTGAAAATAATATATTTTCAGCTTCCACGACCATATTTCTACAAGCCTCAGAAAGATGGACCTCATCGCCTTCTATTAAAACAAGCCCCCTCTCCGGGCTGACAAAATTCTCTGCTCTTTCTTTTAATGAGCTACCCCATATAGCAGAAGAAACCATATTATCGAGCTCTTTTTTTGTGAGACTTTTTCCTATGCTTTCCCCGATTATTGCTTGCGCGAGGCAAAAATTAATGTCATATGCGTCTCTTCCTGTTTCGCTGTTGATATGAATAATATCAAAATAGTGCTCTTCCAAATCTGTTATTCTGATGCTGTCTGAAAGTTTTGAATATGTGAAATCCGCTTTTTTATGAGGGGCTTTTTTCAGGTCAGTGCCTGCTGTTTCTGGTTTTGATGTAACTGGTTTTTTTGGTGAATTCAGTCCTGTTGCAACTGGCGGGGCGGGAACCGCAACAGGAGAAACAGATTGTCCTTCGTAAATTGCCGGGCTTTTTCCAAGATAAGTCCCGACTGCTTCTATGAATTGCATATTTTTTAGACCAGCTTTGTTTTTTTGTTCGGCTTTAAGAAGTTTTTTGCCCTTTTCGGTTGTTTCTATCGTATATTTCTTGCCTCTTCCCCCCTCTCCACGTCTTTCCAAATGACCGTATCCTGTGTATTTATCGATTAATTCTTTCATTTCTTTTCTATCCAGACCTAACAGAACTTCAATATCGCCAATAGTCCGATATGGCAATGAATATAAACCATATATAAGTGCCCTATCTTCGGGGGGCGGAATCGCTGATGGATCTATGATCAGTTTCGCCTTTTCCTTTGGATGCTGCTTTGCTGAGCTTTTTCCTCCTTTTCTTCCATTCCCTTTTTGCCCAACTAGAAAATGGAAATATGTTTTATATTCTTTGTCTAATCCTGAATAAATTTGATGGAGGGTTTTAGCTTTTTGCACGCCATCCATCGGCCTGGTTAAAATATCTATAATTCTCCTGGATGTTTCATATTCCTCTAAAGGCATATCTATATCTCAAACAATAACCTATATAAATTTTTCAGCACCTGCCAATAGTAAATATTTCTTTAAATATTTCATAATGATTTAATCTTTATGGATGCAGAAAAAAGGCTTTCTACAAAATCTCCCCTGGACAAGCTGCTCAATGGCGGCATAGAGCATCGTGCTGTCACCAATGTCTATGGCGAAGCTGGAACTGGCAAGAGCAACATAGCTCTGCTCTGCTGCATGTCTGCTGTCGAGAAGGGAAAGAAGGCTGTTTTTATCGATACCGAGGGGGGATTCTCTTTTGAGCGCCTTAACCAGCTGGCTGGCGGCAACGGAAGCCACTACCTTAGCCAGATAATTCTTTTTGAGCCAAAATCATGGAAAGAGCAGTGCCAACGCGTTGAGGAGCTTGACAGGCTTGTCAAGGCAGAAAATATCGGACTGGTTGTTATAGATTCAATTGTTTCGCTATACAGAGCTGAATTGTCAGATGAAAACTTTCATGATATAAACCGCCAGCTCACGCGCCAGTATGCGCTGCTTTCTCTGCTGGCGCGTGAGCGCGACATACCTGTTCTTGTGACAAACCAGGTTTATTCCATTGATGGCAAGATAGAACTGACATCAAAAACCATAAGCCGTTATTGGTCAAAAGCATTGGTAAAACTCGAGAAGCTTGAAACTCCAGGCCACCGCGCAGCCACAGTAATAAAGCACCGCTCCCTGCCAGAAGGCTCTGCTGTGGAGTTTGTGATTTCCGGCAACAGCCTGAAAGAAGCCGGGAAATTCGGGTTGTTCTGAGGGGCGAGAAAAGCGGCAGGGCTTCGTAGGGAGTATGCCGCCGCATGAAATGCGGATGTCAAAGCAATATGTTCACATGGTGTCTTAACCCCTATTCATACTTTATCAGCGGATCATCTCCCCTGCATATGCTGTCTGCTGTTGTCCTTGTGCCTGTTAGCAGTAAATAGCGATCTTCAATTTCCCTGTTCATTGAGCTGTCTGCGAACTTCTTGGCATTGGCCTTGGTGCAGGCGCAGCTTATCATGTCCACATAAACATTATTCTTCTCAGAATCATTGAAAGCGCTCCAGCATCCCCTGCAGCCTGCCACAGAAGAGCATGGCTCGCCGAAATACATGCCTATGCTGTAGAGCACAGCCAGGGCAATAAGAATTGCCACAATAATCAAAATTGAAAACTGCCTGCTTTCCATAAATATTATTTGTCGGGCTGGTTAATAAATCATAAGTTTTAAGCCGGGTTAAACAGTTTCTTCAGTTCATCCAATGCCAGGCACATATTAGGCACCAGGATTCCCTGCTCCTTGAATTTCTCAATCTCATCAAAGGTGTACCAGCCAAAACCAGAAATTTTATCAGGCTCCATTAGAAAGGGCTTTCCTGACTTTATTTCAGAAATGTACATATAAACCCTGAAATTTCCCTCGGGAGAATTTGTATCAAATGCCCCGAGCAGCTCCTTCGGCTCTATGGAAATGCCCAACTCTTCTTGCACTTCCCTGATCACGCACTCTTCCAGGCTTTCGTTATCCTCCCTTTTTCCGCCAGGAGGTTCTATCCTTAGCCTGTTATGCTTCGTGTTATGAACCAACAAAATCTTCCCGTCTTTTATTATCAGCGCTGCTGTCATGTCTCTCATGATATCCCCTGTAATAGGAGCATGGAAAGCGGAAGGGCTTCGATATGCTCTCGAGCGAAGCGAGGTTTCCAAGCAGCAAGCTCGCCTGAATTTATAATATCAGATATGCCGCCGTACGAAGTACGGTTAAGCCAAGCAATAAGCTCGCTTGGTTACCTCTTGCTCTGCTGCTTCTTTCTTCTTGGTCCTGCTGACGAGCGCGAAGGCTTGTGGGGTTCTGTCCTTCTCGGATCGGAAACAAGCAGCGAGCGGTCATATTTCATGAATATCTCTCGCAGCTTCTTATCATAGCCTGACAGCGCATTGCACATGGCTATTCGCACAGCATCTGCCTGCCCGAAAATGCCGCCGCCTTTCACTGAAACCCTTATATCAACTTCCTTCAAAGAATCTTTTGCCAGAGCCAGGCCTTCTTCTATTCTAAGCTTTGCGTACCTTGGCTTGAATAGCTCAAGGGGAGCTGAATTTATCCAAATGTGCCCGGAGCCTTTTTTCAGGAAAGCAATTGCCACAGACCTCTTCCTGTTGCCAAGACCCTGGTATATTTTTTCCTTTTTCTTTTTCTCCGGCTTAGCTGAGTGCTGAGCTTCCTGCTCCTGAACAATATTTTCTTCAGCCATAATCATTACCTGAGCTTTCTTGATAGTTCCTCTATTCTTATGAACCTGCACTCAACATCTTTCTGCTTCTCTGCAAAACGCATGACATCTTTTCCGTCAAATTCTTTTGGCTTGCCTGAGTAAACTCTCAGCTTCTTGAAAGCTTCCCTGCCCTTCGGCTTTTTGTAAGGCAGCATGCCCCTTATTGCGCGCTTGACCATAAGGCTCGGCGTTGTCGGGTAAAAGGGACCATGCTGCGGCGAGCCCCTGCTCTTTCTTGCAAGGTATTTTTTCTCAGCTGTTACGGGGTTTCCTGTAATTATGGCGCGCTCTGCATTGACTATCTCAATGCTCTCGCCTTTCATGAGATTCTTTGCAGCGAAGCT